>JAJUFY010000030.1 GCA_029263635.1 Ectothiorhodospiraceae bacterium
GCCGAAGGCGAGCTGGTTGACGATCTGGTCGAAGCCGTAGCCGCGGTGCGCGAGCTCACCCGGCAGGTACTGGCCGAACAGGCCGTAAGCCAGGAACAGCGCGCAGATAATCGGCAGGGCGATGCCCATTACCCGCCGCGCGGCTTCGAACACCAGCAGCGTCAGGAGAATGCCGATTGCCATGTCGGCAGTGGTCAGATCCCCGGAGCGCTGGATCAGGTCGGCCTCGAAATACCACTGATAGATGGCGGTCCCCATCCCGGACAGGCCGAGCAGCCAGGCCAGCGGCTGCCAGGGACGCTGATCGCCTTTGAGCGGATAGCTCAGGTAGATCATCAACAGCAGGAAGCCGACATGGCCTGCCCGCAGCACCTGACTGGTCAGGGGATGAAACGCCGCCGTGACAATCTGATAGGTCGAGAACAGCAGCGCCACGTAAAACAGCGACTTCGGCCATGCGTTCGGACTGGCAGAGAGCCCTTGGTATTCACTCATCGGAACAGCTCTTCCGGGACGACGGGTGGCGACCCCCGGCAACTGGCGGGGTCAGGCCGTGCCGGCACGGGTTTGTGCAAGGGGACATCCATTGGATACGTGGCCCGGCGGCATGCCGGGCCACGGCAGTCGGGATTGCGGGAGCGTGCTCCCGCAGTAGGCGATCATGCCTTACTTGAGGACACCGGCCTCCTTGTAAAAGCGCTCGGCGCCGGGATGCAGCGGCAGCGGCAGCCCCTTGGTGGCGTTCTCCAGCGTGATCTGCTTGGCGGCCGAGTGCGCATTGGCCATGCGGTCGAGGTTGTCGAACAGCAGCTTGGCCATCTGGTAGGCAAGCTCATCCGACACGCCTTCATGCGTGACCAGGATGTTGGTGATGGTGGCCGTTGCCACGTCACTGTCCTGGCCCTCGTAGGTGCCGGCCGGGATGATGCCAGGCTGGTAGGCGGGGTTGCCGATCTTGGCGACGACCTCGGCGGGTACCTCAACGAAGGTGATCGGCATCATCGATGCCAGGTCGCGGATCGCCGCCTGACCCAGGCCGGCCGACTGCAGGGTGGCATCCAGCTGACGGTTCTTGACCAGCTCGACCGACTCGGCGAACGGCATGTACTCCACCCGGCCGAGATCGCTATAGCTCAGGCCTGCAGCTCCCAGGATGGCGCGGGCGTTGAGCTCGGTGCCGGACTTCGGCGCACCCACCGATACCCGCTTGCCCTTGAGGTCGGCCAGCGTCTTGATGCCGGACTCCTTGCTGGCGACGATCTGGATGTAGTTCGGATAGATCGCGGCAATGGCCCGCAGCTTCTTCAGCGGTGCCTTGAAGCCGGCTTCCTCGACGCCGTTCCAGGCGTCAGCGACCGAATCGCCCAGAGCAAAGGCCAGTTCGCCACGGCCGGCCTGCAGCAGGTTGAGGTTTTCCACCGAGGCCTTGGTGGCCTGCACCGACGCCCTGGCATCCTTGATGTTGTTGTTGTACAGCTGCGACAGGCCGACGCCCATCGGGTAATAGACGCCGCTGGTGCCGCCGGTGAGGATGTTGATGAACGTCGGTGCCGCCAGCGCGGCGGTGCTGGTGGCCAGTACCGCTGCGGCGGCAAGCAGGCCGAAACGCTTCGTCATGCGCATGAGCGTTTTCTCCTTCCTGTGTTTGTTCTGATCGCTAGATGCCGCCTGCCTCGGCAGGCGAAGGTGACGCCATTCGTGTGCTGTTCTATGCAGCGAGATCTGACGTAAGGTGAGTAATGTCGACATTCGAACGGCGCACGTCAAGCAAATTGCCGTTTACGGAAGCTGGCAGAACGATTGGGAAGGAGCTGGCGGCGCGCCGATACACCAGCGCGCCGCCGTGTTTCTCCCTGCCCGGGACCGGGCCGGGCAGGGGCGTGGCCGGCCTCAGGCCGGGCTGCGGGAGGCTGCCTGGGCGAGCGGATAGCAGAGCAGCCCGCCGGTGATACCGAATCCGAGGCTTGCCAGTAGCAGGATGCCGTAGTCGAGCAGGCCGTGCAGGTTGCTGAAGCCGGCCCGGGTGAAGCCGGGCAGGACCAGCAGGCTGATCAGGAACACCAGCCCGCCGAGGGCGGCGGCGACCCGTACCGCCCGCCCGACCTGCCAGCGCTGCCGCTGACGCAGCAGCCAGCCGAGCAGCGCCAGGTCCACGGCGAGAATCGCGATCAGCAGCGGCAGGACGGGCCGCAGCGCTTCCAGCAGCACCGACAGAACACCGACAATCGAGAAAGCCATCGTCTCTTCCTCCTGTCAGATCCGGCCGCGCAGCATGGCGTTGTAGGCCGCCTGCAGCATGCGGTCCTTCAATACCCAGGGTACCCAGTGCTGCTCGGTCGGGTTAATGAAGCCGAACGACGGCACCATCTTCAGCTCGTAGTCGAACTCGACCAGGATCGCCTGGCCGACCTCCGTGATCAGCGGGCAGGAGGTGTAGCCGTTATAGCTGCGGGAGAATTCGCGGCCGGCGATGAGATCGACCAGATTGCCGGCGGCGACCGGTACCTGGGCCTTGACGCTGGCTGCGGTCTTGCCGATGGGCGTGCCGATCACGTCACCGACGCCGAACACGTTCGGATAGCGGCGGTGCTGCAGGGTATGGCGGTCGACCTCCAGCCAGCCGGCGAATGGCCCTTCCTGCCAGGCCAGGGGACTGTCGACCACCGCCTGGGGGGCCGACATCGGCGGGACCACGTGGATGAAGTCGTAATCCAGCGTGCGCAATCCGTCCGGGGTGGCGAAGGTGGCCTGGCGGGCACCGGCGTCGATGGCGGTAAGCCGGTGATTCCAGTCGATGGTGAAACCGCGCTCGTCCGGCAGGTGAGTCTTAAGGAAGCGGTCGATATCGGGCTGGGAGAACAGGCCCTGGCCGGGTGCCAGGTAGTGCAGCTCGGCCCGGCTACGGCTGCCGGCCTCGCGCAGACGGTATTCCGTCAGCATGGCGATCTTCAGCGGCGCGCCGGCACACTTGATCGCGCCCGGTGGGCGCGTGAACAGCCCGACACCACCCCGGGCACGGAACGCCGAGATGGCCTGCCAGCTGCGGCTGGCATGGCTCGGATTATCGTACACGCAGGCGATGCCGTTGCTGCCGATCAGCTCCGGCGACATGCCTTCGATGGCCGCGTAGTTGACCTGCAAGCCGCTGGCGACCAGCAGATAGTCGTACTCGATGCTCTCGCCGCCGGCCGTGATGACGCGGTTGTTGTCCGGATCGTATTCGGCCACCATGTCGCGCACCCACTCGATGCCGCGCGGCAGGTGGTCGGCATTGCGGCTTACCACCTTGCCGGGCTGCCAGACGCCGGAGGCCACCAGCGTCAATCCGGGCTGATAGTAATGCGCCTCGCGCCGGTCAATGACGGTGATGCGGGCGCCGTCCAGGCTCTTGCCGAGACGGGCGCTGAGTGATATGCCGGCGGCTCCGGCGCCGACGATCACAATCCTGGCGGCGGTTTTCCGGGCGCGTACCGGCGCGCTGGTAAGCAGAGCGGTGGCGCCGGTCGCGGCCAGTGCGGCGGCCGTGATCCCCGAGAGCTGCAGGAAGTTGCGGCGCGACAGCAGCGCCTCCGAGGGCTTCCGATCCTCCTCCATATGCCTTCTCCTTAGGTGTTATGTTGTTCCAGTAGGGCGGCCGGGGCAGGCACCGAACGCCAGCGCCTGCCTGCCGTCACGGCCAGCGCCGGTCAGGATTTGGCCGGGCAGGTCTTCAGCCCGAACAGGGTGTAGGCGGGGCAAGTGCCCAGCGCGGCGGTGACCAGCGGCAGCAGACCGATCCAGCCCCACGGCGTCTGGGGACCGAAGAACACCAGGCTGAGCAGGCCGAGGCCGACAATGAGCCGGATGATGCGATCGGCGGTGCCAACGTTACGGCGGATCATGGACAGTACCTCGCTTTGTCAATGGCGTTGTGGTGGCACCACGAGATATAACCGTGCCGGCGCGCCTGCTCAGTGACTAAGTCACCTAACCGCGCCCGGGCAGGTTTCGGCGGGCGATCGGGGGAACCGAGGGAGAACAATGGAAGGGCTTGAGATGCTGCGGCATCCGGCGCTGGCATCGTTGCCGGCATCGGCGCAGGCAACCGCAGTCCGACACGCGCAGCTGCTGGAGCTGCCGTCCGGCTATCGCATCATCGGCCCGGGCGAGCCCTGTCGCGGACTGCCGCTGGTGCTGGAAGGGAGCGTGCGGGTGCAGATGGTCGGAGCGTCCGGCAACGAGATCGTGCTCTACCGCATCGGCGCCGACGACCTCTGTACCCTGTCGATCGGCTGCCTGATCGCGGCCCGGCCTTTCCAGGCGGAGGCGTTGGTAGAAGAACCCTCGCGGGCCGTGCTGCTACCCGCCCAGCTGTTCGATGCGTTGATGGAATCGGCGCCACCATTCCGGCAGTACGTCCTGGCCAGCTATAGCAGCCGCCTTGCGGAACTGATGCTGCTGGTCGAAGAGGTCGCCTTCCGCCGGATGGACCAGCGTCTGGCCGCTTGTCTATTGGAGCGCGCGCGCGGCGGCGTGGTAGAGGCTACCCACCAGGCGTTGGCCGTGGAGCTGGGGACCGCGCGCGAGGTGGTCAGCAGGTTGCTGAAGGAATTCGAGCGCGCCGGCATGGTGGGCCTGCAGCGCGGCCGGGTCGACCTGGCCGCAGCGGACCGTCTGCGCCGGCTGGCAGGCGGGACGCTATCCGTCTGAGAAGGAAACGGCGGCAGTCGGCTGCCCCCGGGCTTGCTCGGCTTCGCGGCCGGGCAGTGGCGCCAGGAGGCGCTGGGTCGAGCCGTCCGGTAGGCGCGAGCCCCGGCCGCGGATCCTGATTCTGCTCTGCCCTGTTCCTTCTCCATGCGGGAAGGAACAGGGCAGAGGGGCTGGCCGTGCCTAGGCCGTTTTCGCCTGCGCCGACTCCCGCTGCCAGCTGCCGGCACCTGGCAGCAGCAGGTTGAGCAGGATGGCGACGATGCCGCACAGGGAAATACCCTTGAGGCTGACATCGCCGGCACCAATCACCATGCCGCCGATGCCGAACACCAGGGTGACGGCGACGATGACCAGATTCCGCGCCTCGGCCAGATCGACCTGATGCCGGATCAGCGTGTTGAGCCCGACCACCGCGATGGAGCCGAACAGCAGGCAGAGGATGCCGCCCATCACCGGCACCGGAATGCTCTGCAGTGCCGCGCCGAACTTGCCGATGAAAGCAAAGCCGATGGCGAACAGGGCCGCCCAGATCATGATGCGCGGGTTGAAGTTGCGGGTCAGCATCACCGCGCCGGTGACCTCGGAATAAGTCGTGTTGGGCGGGCCGCCGAACAGTGCTGCTGTCGAAGTGGCCAGGCCGTCGCTGAACAGGGTTCGGTGCAGGCCGGGCTTCTTGAGGTAGTTCTTGCCGGTCACGGAGCTGATGGCGAGCATGTCGCCAATGTGCTCGATGGCCGGCGCGATCGCCACCGGCAGCATGAACAGGATGGCCCCCCAGTGGAACTCGGGGGCAACGAAGTTCGGTACTGCCAGCCATGGGGCGGCAGCGATGGCGGTGAGGTCGACGACACCGAGCAGCCAGGCCAGCAGGTAGCCGACTGCGAAGCCGGCCAGGATGGGCACCAGCCGGAAGATGCCGCGGCCGAAGACCGCCACCAGCAGGGTGGTCAGCAAAGCCGGCAAGGAGATCAGCAGCGCGGTGTCGTACGGCACCAGCTGGGCGCTGCCGTCGCCGGCCTTGCCCATGGCCATGTTGGCCGCCACCGGCGCCAGCCCGAGCCCGATGGACATGATCACCGGGCCGACCACCACCGGCGGCAGCAGCCGGTCGATCAGCTGAAGCCCCTTCAGCTTCACCGCCCCGGCCAGCAGCATGTAGGTAAAGCCGGCCGCTACCAGGCCGCCCAGCGTGGCCGGCATGCCGAACATGCTGGTGGCAGCCAGGATAGGCGCGATGAAGGCAAAGCTGGAGGCCAGGAAGATGGGCACCTGGTTGCGCGTGATCAGATGGAAGATCAGGGTGCCGATGCCGGCCGTGAACAGCGCGACGTTCGGATCCATGCCGGTGATCAACGGCATCAGCACCAGCGCGCCGAAAGCGACGAACAGCATCTGGGAACCGGCCAGCGCCTGGCGCCAGATCGGATCCGTGGTGTGGGTCTGCATGGTCAGATGTCCTTTTGCTTGGTCCCGAAAATCTTGTCCCCGGCATCGCCGAGGCCGGGAATGATATAGCCGTGCTCGTTCAGGCGCTCGTCGATGGAGGCCGTGTAGATGGTGACATCGGGATGGGTGCGTTCCACGGCGGCGATGCCTTCCGGCGCCGCGACCAGCACCAGGGCGCGGATTTCACGGGCTCCGGCCTTCTTGAGCAGCTCGATGGTGGCGATCATGGAGCCGCCGGTGGCGAGCATCGGATCGATGATCATGGCCAGCCGCTGGTTCATCTGCGGCACCAGCTTTTCGAGGTAGGTGTGGGCCTGCAGGGTTTCCTCGTTGCGGGCGATGCCGACCGCACTGACCTTGGCGCCCGGGATCAGGCTGAGCACGCCGTCCAGCATGCCGATGCCGGCACGCAGGATGGGGACCACGGTAATCTTCTTGCCGGCGATCTTTTCCGCCTGCACCGGGCCGCTCCAGCCCTCCACGACATACGGCTCCAGCGGCAGATCCTTGGTCGCCTCGTAGGTGAGCAGCGCGCCGACTTCCTGGGCCAGCTCACGGAAGTTCTTGGTGCTGATGTCGGCTCTGCGCATCAGGCCGAGCTTGTGGCGGATCAGCGGGTGGCGGATTTCGCAGATGGGCATCGATTCTGACTCCGGCGGGCAAATTGGCGCGTAGCGTAAAGCATCGTGTGCCTTTGCCGCTATGTCCAACCCACCCCAAGCCCGCTGATCGAGCCGGTGTGGTAGTGTTCGGCCGGCCGGAACGGCGGCTGGCCGGGCCGGCCTTCGCATATTTGCCTCGAGGAGAAGCCGTCGATGGGTCGTCCGTTCGTGCTTGCCTGCCTGCTGCTCGGGTTGTTGAGCAGTACCGCTCATGCGGCGGTCGTGTTCATGTACCACCGCTTCGGCGAAGACCGCTATCCCAGCACCAGCGTGCGCCTGGAACAGTTCGACGCGCACCTGGAACATCTTGCCGCCGCCGGCTATCAGGTCTGGCCGCTTGCGCGCATCGCCGAGCAGCTGCAGGCGGGCATCGCGCTGCCGGATAAGGTGGTGGCGATTACCGTCGACGACGCCTACAGCTCGGTCTATGAGCAGGCCTGGCCACGGCTGCGGGAGCGCGGCTGGCCCTTCACGGTCTTTGTCGCCACCGATCCGGTCGATCGGCAGCTGCGCGGCTACATGCGCTGGGAGCAGATGCGGGAGATGGCCGCCGCCGGCGTGCACTTCGCCAATCATTCGCGTCGGCACGACAAGCTGCACATACGCCTGCCGGGCGAGACGGCGGTCGACTGGGCGGAGCGCGTCCGGGCCGATCTCGCGCACGCCGAGCAGCGGCTGCGGGCGGAACTCGGCGCGGCAGCGGTCCCGGCGTCGCCGCGCCTGTTCGCCTATCCGTATGGGGAATACAGCCTGGAACTGACCGACCTCCTGGCCGAGCTCGGCTATGTGGCGTTCGGCCAGCACAGCGGGGCGGTGGGGTCGGAGTCCGATCTGCAGGCGCTGCCGCGCTTCCCGATGGCAGAGGCCTATGCGGATCTGCCCGAGTTCCGGCAGAAAGCGGCGGCGCTGCCGCTGCCGCTGCGGGAGCGGGAGCCGCTGGATCCCATCCTTGGCGACAACAATCCACCGCGGTTCTCGGCCAGCATCGGCCCGACCAGAACCAGCCCCGCGCGGCTGACCTGCTACGCCAGCAACCAGGGTCGGCTGACGGTGCAGTGGCTGGCTGACCGGCGGTTCTCGGTGCAGGCCGGCAAGCCGTATCCGCCGGGCCGCGCCCGCTATAACTGCACCTTGCCGGCCGGCGAGCCCGGTCGCTTCTACTGGTACAGCCAGCCCTGGATCGTGCCCGGCGGCAAGAACTGATCAGGGCGCCAGGGGCAGGCTGTCGAGCCTGTCCAGGCCATTGCTGACCAGCATCTGGCGAACTTCCCGCACATAGGCGGCGCGCCGCTCGGAATACCGCTCCAGCCCTGCGGCCAGCAGCAGCGGCTGCAGCGGCTCGCCGGCCGCGCGCATCTGGGCCCGCAGCTGGCGCAGCGGCGCATAGACAGCGCCGGTGTTGAGGGTGTGCAGATAGTTGCGCACCGCCGCCTGCAGGTTGGGAAAGACCCGTACCAGGTGCCGCTGGCCGGGCTGGCGGGCAGCCGGGATCAGGCCGTTGTTGGCATCCCAGGTCCAGACGCCGAACAGATTGCGGGCTTCCTGGGCGAACCGCGACGTGCCCCAGCCGCTCTCCTTGGCGGCCTGCACCAGCGCCAGTCCCAGCGGGATCTCGTCGATCCGCTCCAGCAGCCGGCGCTGTGTCGCGGGATCGTCCAGCCTGCCTTTGACGGCGAAGCGCTCGGCCAGCGCGGCCAGCTGCCGCTCTTCCTCGGCCGACCAGGAGGGACGCCGCAAGGTGTCCTGCAGCCAGGTCCGGGTTTGCCGCAGGCGCTCGTTCTCGGCCAGGACCAGCGGCGTCAGGGCGGAGAAGAACAGCGCCTTGCGGCGTTCAACCGGCAGCTCGGCCAGGTCCGGCGGCAGTTGCTGCAATGCCAGCCGCGGCACCGGGCCGGCCGGCGGCCAGGTGTAGCCGGCGGCCGCAAATACCGCTTCCAGTTCGGCGGCAGAGGCGGCGGTGACGGGACGCAATGGCGCCAGCTTGCCGTCCGTGGCGGAGCGATCGACGGCAAGAAGCCAGTACAGCGCCAGGATCAGGGCTAGGGTCAGTGGCAGCGCCTCGAGGGCGACGCGCCAGCGTGGAGCGTGGGGAATGGACATGGATCGCACTGCATATAAGTGTTCGTTGATCCTTGCAGTCTAACCCGGCCCAGGACTGCTGTGGAGAGCGCTTGTATCCAGGTCGGACAACCCCAAGCTGACTTTTTGTTGATAAATCGTCGGCATATGCTTAGCTTGCATTGCAGGAGGAGACAGGCCCTGGTCCGGGCCTGCAATAACAAGAGGAAGCTCGCATGAAGCAACTTTCCACGCTGTTCTCACTGGCGATGCTGGTCTTTGCCGGCCAGGCGGCGGCTGTGACTTGGCAGATGCCGACCCCCTACGGGGATTCGACCTTCCACACGCAGAACATCCGTCAGTTCGCCAAGGACGTGCATGAGGCGACTGGCGGCGAGCTGGAGATCGTGGTGCATAGCGCCGGCTCGCTGGTCAAGCACCCGCAGATCAAGCGGGCGGTGCAGACCGGCCAGGCGCAGATCGGCGAGAGCATCATCTCGCTGCATGCCAACGAGGATCCGCTGTTCGGCCTGGACAGCCTGCCGTTCGTCGCGACCAGCTACGAAGATGCCGAAAGGCTGTGGGCGGCGCAGCGGCCGGCCATCGAGAAGAAGCTCGCCGACAGCGGTCTCAAGCTGCTCTACACCGTCGCCTGGCCGCCGCAGGGGCTCTATACCGCCAAGGCCATCAGCCAGATCAGCGACATGCGCGGCGTCCGCTTCCGCGCCTACAACAACGCGACTTCGCGGGTCGCCGAGCTGATGGGCGCCGTCCCGACCCAGATCGAGACCACCGAGATTCCGCAGGCCTTCTCCACCGGCATGGTGGCGGCCATGATGACCTCGCCGTCTACCGGCGTGAACTCGGCGGCCTGGGACTACGTGGATCATTACTATGACGTCAAGGCCTGGCTGCCGAAGAATATGGTGTACGTCAATCAGCGTGCCTTCGATGCACTCAGCAAGGAGCAGCAGCAGGCGGTGCTGGAAGCGGCCCGCAAGGCCGAGGCCCGCGGCTGGGCGATGAGCCGCGAGGAGGCCGACGCCATGACCCGCAAGCTCGGCGAGCACATGCAGGTGCACCAGCCGTCCGCGCAGCTGATGGAGGAATTCGCCAGGATCGGCCAGACCATGCTGGACGAGTGGCTCAAGAGCGCCGGCGAGGAAGGCCGGAAAGTGATCGACGCCTACCGCGCTGCCGGCAAATGAGAGCAAGCCTGCCCTGACGGGCAGGCGTCTTGCGGATGAGTGACATGCGTATCGCTCTCGACTGGCTGGACCGGCTCTGTGCCGGTCTGGCTGCCTTGGCCGTGGCGACCATCTGCCTGCTCACCCTGGCGAGCAGCATCGGCCGCGCCTTCGGAGTGGTGGTGCCCTCCGCCAACGAGCTGGCCGGTTATGCCATGGCGGCGGCCAGTTTCCTGGCCCTGGCGCCGACCCTGCGTGCCGGCGGCCATATCCGCGTGCAGGTGCTGCTCGGTGCGCTGCCGCCGGCGGCACGCCGCTGGCTGGAGCTCTGGTGTATCGCCATGTCGCTGGCGCTGGTCGGCTATCTGGCCTGGTGGTCGGTGGATCTGGCCCGGCAATCCTATGTGTTCGGAGACGTCTCGCCGGGGCTGCTGCCAGTGCCGCTCTGGATTCCTCAAGGGTTGATGGCGCTCGGCGCGGTGACTCTGGCGCTGGGGCTGATCGAAGCGCTGGTCGACTGCCTGCGCGGCCGTACGCCCCCGCACGCCCGCGGTGAGGCTGCTGCAGCCGAGCCGTCTACCCTGGCAGCCGGCGGGGACTAGCCGATGGAACCGTTGCACATCGGCCTGCTGCTGGCCCTGGTGCTGTTTCTGCTGCTCGGCAGCGGGGTCTGGGTGGCGGTCTCCCTGCTGGGCGTGGCTTTCGTCGCCATGCAGATCTTCGCCGGCGCCCCGACCGGCATGGTGCTGGGCTCGTCGGTCTGGGGCGGCATCGCCAGCTGGTCGCTGGCCCCGCTGCCGCTGTTCATCTGGATGGGCGAGATCCTGTACCGCTCGCGCATGGCGGAGGACCTGTTCAGCGGTCTCTCGCCCTGGTTGAACTGGCTGCCTGGCCGGCTGCTGCACGTGAACATCGTCGGCAGCGGCGTGTTCGCGGCGGTCTCCGGTTCCTCGGCGGCGACCGTCGCCACCATCGGCCGCATGACCATCCCAGAGCTGCGCCGGCGCGGTTACCCGGACAACATGGTTCTCGGCACCCTGGCCGGTGCCGGCACGCTGGGGCTGCTGATACCGCCGTCCATCATCCTCATCGTCTACGGCGCCTCGGCTGAGGTGTCCATCGCCCGGCTGTTCATTGCCGGCATTCTGCCCGGATTGATGCTGATGCTGCTGTTCATGACGTTCACCGCGCTCTGGGCGCTATGGACTGGCCAGCAGGGCGCGGCTGAGCAGTCGCTGAGCTGGCGGCAGAAGTTGCAGCGCACCGGCCGGCTGTTGCCGGTGGTGGGGCTGATCGTCGCTGTCATCGGAACCATCTACGCCGGTCTGGCGACCCCCAGCGAGGCCGCCGCTTTCGGCGTCGCCGGTGCGCTGCTGCTGTCGGCGCTGACCGGATCGCTCAGCTGGCAGAACTTCAAGGAGGGCCTGCTGGCCGCGACCCGTACCTCCTGCATGATCGCCTTCATCCTGGCCGGCGCGGCCTTTCTGACCGTCGCCATGGGCTATACCGGCGTGCCGCGGGCACTGGCGGGCCTGATTGGCGAGATGCAGCTGTCGCCCGCGCTGCTGCTGCTGGCGCTGACGGTGTTCTTCGTGATCATGGGCTGCTTCCTGGATGGAATCTCGGTCGTGGTGCTGACGACCTCGATCATCCTGCCCATGGTGGAAGCCGCGCAGATCGACCTGCTCTGGTTCGGCATCTATCTGGTGCTGGTGGTGGAGATGAGCCAGATCACGCCGCCGGTGGGTTTCAATCTGTTTGTCCTGCAGGGATTGACCGGCCGCAATA
The DNA here is from genome assembly GCA_029263635.1 of Ectothiorhodospiraceae bacterium. Taxonomy (GTDB): domain Bacteria; phylum Pseudomonadota; class Gammaproteobacteria; order Nitrococcales; family AK92; genus JAAYIK01. The sequence goes on from JAJUFY010000030.1 coordinate 11,831, forward strand.
TCTTCCAGATCGCCTGGGCGGCGCTGCCATTCTTCGGGGTGCTGCTGCTCGGGTTGTTGCTGATCTGCGTGTTCCCCGAGATCGTCACGTATCTGCCCGAACAGATGCGCCGTTAGCTGCGTAAAGGTTGCTGTATATGTCCGTTGCTGAACATGGCCGCCGCGGTCGCTGGCAGTTCTGGATCGACCGGGGCGGCACTTTCACCGACATCGTCGCCCGCCGCCCGGACGGCCGCCTGGTCACTCACAAGCTGCTTTCCGAGAATCCCGAGCAGTACCGCGATGCCGCCGTGCAGGGCATCCGCGAGCTGCTGGGGCTCAAGCCCGGCGAGCCGGTGCCGGCGGAGCAGATCGAAGCGGTGAAGATGGGGACCACGGTGGCCACCAATGCGCTGCTGGAGCGCAAGGGCGAGCGCACCCTGCTGCTCACCAACGAAGGCTTCGCCGATGCCCTGCGCATCGGCTACCAGGACCGGCCGCGGCTGTTCGACCGCCACATCGTGCTGCCGGAGCTGCTGTACGAACGGGTGGCGGAGATCCCGGGGCGGCTGTCGGCGGAGGGCGAGGAGCTGGTGCCGCTGGATCTCGACGCCGCCCGCCGGACGCTGGAGCTGGCATGGTAGGACGGCCTGCGTGCCTGCGCCATCGTCTTCATGCACGCCTACCGCTATCCGCAGCACGAGCAGGCGGTGGCGACGCTTGCGCGGGAGGTCGGCTTTACCCAGGTCAGTGCCTCGCACCAGGTCAGTCCGCTGATCAAGCTGGTCGGCCGCGGCGATACCACCGTGGTGGATGCCTACCTGTCGCCCATCCTGCGCCGCTATGTGGAGCAGGTGGCGGCGGAACTGGGCGGCGTGCGGCTGATGTTCATGCAGTCCAACGGCGGGCTGACCGACGCTCACCTGTTCCAGGGCAAGGACAGCATCCTTTCAGGGCCGGCGGGTGGTATCGTCGGTGCCGCGCGGGTCGC
>JAJUFY010000248.1 GCA_029263635.1 Ectothiorhodospiraceae bacterium
CGCTGATCTTCGACGATCCCGCCTTCATCAAGTGGAAGCCGACCCTGGTGAACTGGGCCTTCGCCGCCGTGTTCATCGGCGGCGAACTGTTCAGCCGCCGCGGCGTGCTGGAGCGCATGCTGGGCGAGCAGTTCACCCTGCCAGGTCCGGTCTGGCGCCGGCTCACGCTCGGCTGGATCGGCTTCTTCCTCGGCATGGGGCTGCTCAATCTGGTCATCGCCTATCGCTACGATCTCGACACCTGGGTCGATTTCAAGCTATACGGCGTGCTGGGACTGACCCTGCTGTTCGCCCTGCTGCAGGGCCTGTACCTGAGCCGGCATCTGCCGGACACGCTCTCTAACGACAAGGAGGGATGATGTATTACGTCATCATCGGCCAGGACGCGGCCGACAGCCTCCCGCGCCGGCAGCAGGCGCGGCCCGCACACCTGGAACGCCTGGAAGCGCTCAAGCGCGAGGGCCGGCTGCTGCTCGCCGGGCCGTTCCCCGCCACCGACAGCCCCGACCCCGGGCCAGCTGGCTTCAGCGGCAGCCTGATCGTCGCCGAGTTCGAGTCGCTGGCGGCAGCCGAGGCCTGGGCCCAGGCCGATCCGTACGTGGCCGCCGGCGTCTATGCCGCGGTCGACGTGCGGCCGTTCAAGCGGGTGCTGCCATGAGCTCGCGTACCGACATGATCCGGGAGCGGATCTGCGCTGCGCTCGACGTGCATGCCTTCGAGATCATCGACGACAGCCACCTGCACATCGGGCATGCCGGCGCCAGGGCCGGCGGCGGCCATTACCGGGTGCGCGTGGTCAGCCCCGACTTTGCCGGCAAGCGCCTGCTCGAACGCCACCGCATGGTCTACCGCGCCCTCGGCGACGCCATGCGCAACGACGTCATCCACGCTCTCAACATCCAGGCATTGACGCCGGCCGAGGCCGATGCCGAAAGCTCACCTCAACCCTGAAGGAAACCACATGACCATCAAGCACACCATGCTCGGCCTGCTGGCCGCGCTGGCGCTCGTCGGCTGTCAGCAACAGAGCCCTTCCACCAGTGTCGCCAGTGGCGAGGCGATCGCCCACGTCAACGATGAGCCCATCAGCCGGCAGATGTTCGAGTTCCACCTCGAGCGCCGCACCGGCGGCCAGCCGCACCTGGCCACCGAGGAGGACCGCGAGGCCCTGCTCCAGGAACTGGTCGACATGACCCTGCTGGCTCAGGAAGCCGAGCGCAGGGGGCTGGCGAACAGCGCCGAGATCGCCGCCCGGCTGCAGAACCTGCGCAGCGCCGTGCTGGCGCAGGCGGTGGTCGAAGAGATGCTGCAGCAGGCGCCGGACGAAGCCGCCATCGAGGCGGAGTACGAGAAGCGCTTCCAGGACGAGCAGGGTCAGGAGTACCACGCCCGGCACATCCTGGTGGACGACAAGGCCAAAGCCGAGCAGATCATCGCCCAGCTCGACAAGGGCGGCGATTTCGCCAAGCTGGCCGAGGAGAATTCCACCGGCCCGACCGGCCCCAACGGCGGCGATCTCGGCTGGTTCCAGGCCGAGCAGATGGTGCCGCCGTTCTCCGAAGCCGTACAGGCCCTGGAGCCGGGCAATTACACCAAGGAGCCGGTGCAGACCCAGTTCGGCTGGCACGTCATCAAGCTGGAAGAGAGCCGGCCGGTCACGCCGCCCAGCATCGACGAAGTCCGCCAGCAGCTGGTCGCGCTGCTGACCCAGGAGCGCATCGAGGCGCACCTGGAAGAGCTGCGCAAGCAGGCCCAGATCCGGCTGGACCTGCCGCAGCAGCCGTCCGCCGAGGGCGCAGACAAGCCGGCCAATGACCAGGAAGCCGCGCACAAGGCGCTGGACATGCTGAACTGATCAGCTCCCAGTCCGCGGCAGGGGCGACCGCCCCTGCCGCGCCCTCCTTACTGCTCCAGCAACGCCAGGAACGCCGCCTCGTCGAGCACCGTCACCCCTAGCGCCTGCGCCCGCTCGAGCTTGGAGCCGGCCGCCTCGCCGGCGACCACGTAGCTCGTCTTCTTCGACACGCTGCTGCTCACCTTGCCCCCCAGCGCTTCGATGCGCGCGCCGGCTTCGTCGCGGGTCATGCTGGCGAGCGTGCCGGTCAGCACGAAGGTCTTGCCGGCAATGGCGCTGTTGTCGACGGCCGGCCGCTCCACCGGCGGCCAGCGCACGCCCACCGCCTGCAGCTGCTCGATCACCTCGCGGTTGTGGGGCTGGCCGAAGAAGTGGGCGATGGCGCGCGCCACCACGGGCCCGACGTCCGGCACCGCCGTCAGTTCCTCCTCGCTGGCCTCCATGAGCGGCGCCAGGTCGCCGAAATGGCGAGCCAGCTGAGCCGCCGTCACCTGCCCCACCTGGCTGATGCCAAGCGCGTAGATCAGCCGCGGCAGCGTGGTCTCCTTGGACCGCTCGATGGCCGCCAGCAGCTTGTCGGTCGACTTCTCGCCCATGCGCTCCAGGGTCAGCAGTTCCTTGCGCTCCAGCCGGTAGAGATCGGCGACGTTCTTGACCAGGTCGTATTCCACCAGCTGCTCGACCAGCTTGTCGCCCAGACCTTCGATGTCCATCGCCTTACGGCTGGCGAAGTGCAGCAACGCACCCACCCGCTGTGCCGGGCAGTACAGACCGCCCATGCAGCGGTGCGCCGCTTCTCCCTCGACCCGCATCACCTCGGCGCCGCAGACCGGACAGCTGGCCGGCATTTCCCAGGGCAGGGCATCGGCCGGCCGCTTCTCGGGCACCACCGCCGTGATCTCCGGAATGACGTCGCCGGCGCGGCGCACCAGCACGGTATCGCCGACGCGGACGTCCTTGCGGCGCACCTCGTCCAGGTTGTGCAGCGTCGCCCGGCTGACGATCACGCCGCCGACCGCCACCGGCTCCAGGTCGGCCACCGGCGTGATGACGCCGGTACGGCCGACCGAGGCGATGATGCCGCGCACCCGGGTAGTGGCCTCCATGGCCGGCAGCTTGTACGCGACGGCCCAGCGCGGCGCCCGGGACGTGAAGCCCAGCGCCTCGCGCGCAGCCAGATCGTCGACCTTGTACACCACCCCGTCGATCTCGAACGGCAGCTCATCACGCTGGGTCAGCATGCGCTCCACGTAGCCGCGCATCGCCTCGAGGCCGCGCACCCGCTGCCGCTGTTCGCTGAGCCGGAAGCCCCATTCGGCGAGCCGCTCAAGGGTCTCCCAGTGCGTGGCCGCAACCGCACCGCTCTGGGCGCCCAGCCCGTACGGGAAGAAGCTGAGCGGCCGGCTGGCGGTGATCCTGGGGTCGAGCTGGCGCAGGCTGCCGGCCGCGGCGTTGCGCGGATTGGCGAACGGCCGCTCGCCGGCCTCCAGCCGACGACGGTTGAGCTCTTCGAAGTCGGCCTTGCGGATCACCACCTCGCCGCGCACCTCGACCAGCGCCGGCCAGCCGCTGCCGCGCAGGCGCAGCGGCACGGTCTGCATGGTGCGCACATTGGCGGTGACGTCCTCGCCGGTCACGCCGTCGCCGCGGGTGCCGGCCTGCACCAGCAGGCCGTTCTCGTAGCGCAGGTTGAGCGACGAGCCGTCCAGCTTGGGCTCGGCGACGTATACCACCTCCTTCACGCCGAGCCGCTCGCGCAGCCGGCGGTCGAACTCGGCCAGCCCCGCCTCGTCGAAGACGTTGTCCAGCGACAGCATGGCAATGCCGTGCCTGACCGGCCCGAAGGCCGACAGCGGCTGGGCACCCACCCGCTGGGTCGGCGAGTCGGGCGTCACCAGCTCCGGGTGCGCCCGCTCGATCTCGAGCAGCTCGCGCATCAGCCGGTCGTATTC
>JAJUFY010000307.1 GCA_029263635.1 Ectothiorhodospiraceae bacterium
GGCACGAATTTCACCGTCAACGCCAACAGCGCGCTCAATCTCAACGGGCACAACGAATCCGTCCGGGAACTGACCCTCAACGACGGCGGCGACGTGCAAACCGGCGCGGGCATCCTGGCGTTCCTGCCCGGCGGCAGCGTGGTGGTCGGGTCGCAATACCTCTTTGGTTCGGAAGCCAGCTCGTCCATCACGGGCAATCTCATGTTGCCGCCGAACGACACGCTGACGTTCTCTGTGGCGCCTTACAACCCGCTTGGACCGCTGCTCACTGACCCCGAACTGGACGTGCCGGCGGTCATTCGCGGCGAGGCCGATGATCCTTTCCAGGTGCGCGCCCGCATCGCCATGGAAGGTTTCGGCGCGATGCGACTCAGCGGCAACAACACCACTTTCGCCGGCACCGCCAGTGTGAATCAGGGGCGGTTGATCGTGGCCGGGGCCGGCGCGTTGGGCGCGACCAACGCCGCCACGTCCTCCAGCTGCACATCCCGGCCCTGCAATGCCGAATTCAACACCAGCCGGGCCGATGATGCGCCGATCACGCCGGCCAGCATGTGCTCGATCCGCGCTACCAGTTCCCCGCTGGCGCGCTCGCTGCGAGCGAGCCGGCGGCCGGTTTCGCTGCCGCCATCGGCAAACAGCGCTTCGGCACGCTCGGCGCCGAGAAAGCGCTCGGCCAATAACCGCAGCTCTTCGACGGTCGGGGCGCGCTGAGCCGGCCGCTCGGCCGGGTGTGCCGCCTTGTCCGGGTCGACAAAAGCTGCTGCCTGCACCCGCTCGATCAGCCGGCGCTGACCACCCAGCGAGAAGCCGACATAGCAAACCAGATTGGCGAGCATGCTCCAGAGCACGCCGTGGCTCGCCATGTCCAGCCCTTCCAGTCCGAACAGCGCCACCGGCCGCAGCCAGGCAATGCCGAACGGTCCCTGCTCGATCAGTGCCATCGGCACCAGCCCGGCCGGCGCCAGCATCGGCAGCAGCAGGGTGTAGATCCAGACCGCGAAGCCGGCGCCGAGCCCTGCCAGCGCGCCGCGGGCGCTGGCGCGCCGCCAGTACAGGCCGCCGGCCACGGCCGGGCCGAACTGGGCAACGGCGGCAAAGGCCAGCGTGCCGGACACGGCAAGCGCCACGTGTTCGGCGGTGTAGCGGTAATAGCCGAAAGCCGCCAGCAGGATCACCAGGATCGCGCTGCGTCGTATCCACAGCAGCAGCCCCGACAGGTCCCGGCGCCGGTTCAGGCCCAGCCAGCGCCAGCGCAGCAGCAGCGGCATCACCACGTCGTTGCAGACCATGATGGCCAACGCCACGCAGCCGACCACCACCATGATGGCGCCGGCCGAGAAGCCGCCGATGAAGGCCAGCAGCGCCAGCCACGGCTGCCCGGCGGCCATCGGCAGGGTCATCATGTAGGTGTCCGGGTCGACCGTGCCGGCACCGAAATGCAGCAGCCCGGCCACCGCCACCGGCCAGACGAACACGCTCATGCCGAGCAGCAGCAGCGGGAACAGCCAGCGGGCGGTGCGCAGGTCGCGCGGGTCGACGGCTTCCACGCTGGCGGCATGGAAATGGCGCGGCAGCGTGAAGATCACGATCAGGCTCAGGAACACCGAGTTGAAGAAGGCCAGCAGGTACTCGCTGCCCGGCCCCGGCGGCGCCGGCAGCGGGTTGGCGGCAACCCGCGCGCGCAGATCGCCGAAGCCGTCGTACATGCCGTAGGTGATGAAGCCGCCGACGATCAGAAAGGCCAGCACCTTGACGATCGACTCCACCGCCACCGCCAGCATCATGCCCTCATGATGCTCGGAGGCATCGATCTGGCGGACGCCGAACAGAATGGCGGCCACCGCCAGCAGCAGGGCGACGTACAGCCCGGTATCGCGCAACGGCGGCACTGCCGCGGCAACAGCGTCGACGTCGAAGGCCGTGAGGATCTGGAAGGTCCAGACGATGCTCTTGAGCTGGACCGCGATGTAAGGCACCAGGCCGACCACCGCGATGACCGCCACCAGCGCGGCCACGGCCTGGCTCTTGCCGTAGCGGGCGGAGATGAAGTCGGCGATGGAAGTGGTCTTCTGCTGCTTGCCGACCCGCACCATCTTGTCGAGAAAGCGCCAGCCGAACAGGAACAGCAGATAGGGGCCGATATAGGTCGGCACCAGCAGCAGCACCGAGCCCAGCGGCGGATCGGCGGCCCAGCCGAAACTGGCCGCCTGCCCCACCGTGCCGAAGAAGCCCCAGGACGTGAAGAACAAGCCGAAGCTCAGGCTGTACACCAGCGGCCGCCGCAGCGGCCGCACCCGCCTGGCCCGCCGGTCGCCGTAGTAGGCCACCATGAACAGCAGGCCGAGATAGGCCAGCGCGATGAGGACGATGAGCCAGGGCTGCAGCATTGCGCGGTCGTCTCTTGCTGTCGGAGCGGCCCCTGGCCGCGAAAGCCACGCTCACCCCAGCCCTCTCCCAAGTACGGGAGAGGGAGCAATGGCGGCCACGGCGGGGGGATCGCTGCTACAAGACTCCCGCCACGCCGGCCTTTCCTACAGTTCCTGTGCCCGCTTGCGCAGCATGAACTTCTGGATCTTGCCGGTGGAGGTCTTGGGCAGCGGGCCGAAGATCACGGTCTTGGGCGCCTTGAAGCGCGCCATGTGTTCCCGGCAGAACTCGATGATCTCCTCCTCGCTCGCCTCGGCGCCGTCCTTCAGCGTGACGAAGGCGCAAGGCGTCTCGCCCCATTTCTCGTCGGGCCTTGCTACCACCGCCGCTTCCAGCACCGCCGGGTGGCGGTAGAGCACGCCCTCGACCTCGATCGAGGAAATGTTCTCGCCGCCGGAGATGATGATGTCCTTGGAGCGGTCGCGGATCTCGATGTAGCCGTCCGGGTGCCACACCGCCAGGTCGCCGCTGTGGAACCAGCCGCCGCGGAAGGCCTCGTCGCTGGCCGCCTTGTTCTTAAGATAGCCCTTCATGAC
>JAJUFY010000097.1 GCA_029263635.1 Ectothiorhodospiraceae bacterium
CACCCGGAGCGGGTGTTCCGCACCGTGCAGCACTCCTGGCACCCGGCCGGCTGGGGCGAGGACGGCCCCTGGCTGCGGATGTTCCGCAACGCCCGGGTGTGGGTCGGGTAAGCCGGAGCGCGGCAGCGGCGCTGGAAGGCCCACAGCCTCTTGGCATTAGTGGTCTTTCGCGACTCGTCCAGCTGTTCTCCCGCCGCCCCGGCCTGCGCCGGGGTGGCGCAATAGTGCCGCGGAGTTAATGGCCGGTTCGATGCCACCACAGGCAGCGTTCTTCTGCCGCGCTTATGTGGTGCATCCCTATTTCCACAGGCGTAAGCTGATCGCTCTGCACACCGCGGGAGATCATCGCCATGCTCATCCGCATCCGTCGTTCCTCCGATCTGCGTGAATCGGATGTCACCCCGGAGGCCGTCTACCAGGATCGCCGGCGGTTTCTGCAGACTTCGGTACTGGCCGCGGCCGGCGCCGCGCTCGGCCCGACCGCTCTCGCCGCGCCGGCCGGAATGCTCGGACCGCTGCGCAAGAGCCCCTTCAGTACCGACGAAGAACCGAACGACTTTGCCGACATTACCGGCTACAACAACTTCTACGAGTTCGGATACGACAAGGCCGACCCTGCCCGGCACGCGCCCAAGCTCCTGAGAACCGAACCGTGGACGGTCGCCATCGGCGGCGAATGCGCCCGCCCCGGGAAGCTTGCCGTCGAGGACCTGACGCGCGGCATCGCCCTGGAAGAGCGCATCTACCGGCTGCGCTGCGTCGAGGGCTGGTCGATGGTGATTCCCTGGGTCGGCGTTCCGCTCGCCGCCGTGCTCCAGCGCTATCAGCCGACCTCACGGGCCAAGTTCGTCGAGTTCGTGACGCTGCACGATCCCGAGCAAATGCCCTACCAGCGCCGTGGCGGGCTGCCCTGGCCGTACCGCGAGGGGCTGCGCATCGACGAGGCCATGCACCCGCTCACCATGCTCGCGGTCGGCCTCTACGGCAAGCCGCTGCCGGCCCAGAACGGCGCGCCGCTGCGGCTGGTGGTGCCGTGGAAGTACGGCTTCAAGAGCATCAAGTCCATCGTCGCCATCAACTTCGTCGAGCAGCAGCCGCGCACGACCTGGTCGCTGGCGGCGCCGCGGGAGTACGGCTTCTACGCCAACGTCAATCCCGAGGTCGACCATCCGCGCTGGAGCCAGAAGCGGGAGCGCCGCATCGGCCACCTCTTCAAGCAGGACACGCTGATGTTCAACGGCTACGGTGAGCAGGTGGCGCAGCTGTACGCCGGCATGGACTTGCGCAAGTACTTCTGAGCGTGGCGGGGCAGCCCGGCAAGACCACCCTGCGCGCCCTCAAGCTCGGCGTCTTCGTGCTGGCGCTGAGTCCGTTCCTGCTGATGGTATGGGATACCTTCATCGGCAACCTCGGCACCAACCCGGTGGAGGAACTCCTGCACCGCAACGGCGACTGGGGGCTGCGGCTGCTGCTGGTAACGCTCGCCATCACGCCGCTGCGGCGGCTGACCGGCGCCAACTGGCTGGTGCGGCTGCGGCGCATGCTCGGGCTGTACGCTTTTTTCTACGCCTGCCTGCACCTGCTGGTGTTCGTGGTGTTCGAGCATGAGCTGAGCCTGGCCGCACTCTGGGAGGACATCCTCGACCGGCCGTTCATCCTGGTCGGCTTCTGCGCCTTCCTGCTGCTGGTGCCGCTCGCGGTCACTTCCACCAAGGGCATGATGCGCCGGCTCGGCAAGCGCTGGCAGCGGCTGCACCGGCTGGTGTATGCCTGTGGGGTGCTGGCGCTGCTGCACATGTTCCTGCTCACCAAGTCCAACGATTACCGGGAGCCGCTGCTGTACACAGCGGTATTCGCCGGGCTGATGCTGCTGCGCATCCCGGCGGTGCGGCAGCTGGGGTTGTGGCAGCGTTTTCGCTAATACCGCTGCATCGCGGGTATCCTGCAGGGCGCCGGCAATGCATCGGGCTGTTGCAAACACTTTATAAATTTATATATTATCAATGTGCAAAGTGAGTGAGCCATGACAGAACTCAAGCAGACACTGGACATCCAGAGGCTGCGGGCAAGCGCAGATAAAGCCGAGCGCCTGCTGAAGGCTCTCGCAAACCCGGATCGCTTGCTGCTGCTGTGCCAGCTGTCCCAAGGCGAGCTGAATGTCGGGGAACTGGAACAGGCGCTCGGCATCCGCCAGCCAACCTTGTCGCAGCAGCTGGCCGTGTTGCGGCGGGAAGGGCTGGTCGAGACGCGGCGTGACGGCAAGTTGATCTATTACCGCATCAGTGACGAGTCCGCGCTGGTGGTGATCAGCGCTCTGTACCAGGTGTTCTGTCTCGACAAAGGCGGCAGCTAGGCGAGCACGGTGGCAATACGCCTCGGGCTAGGCCGGGGCATCCACATCGACGTCTCCCCTGGTGATGCCGGTCGGGCTCCGTGATGCAGCCAATGAGTGGTGTCGTCAGACGTCCGATTGATCTGTCCAAGGGAGATAGTCATGAATCTTGACCGTGTCATGTTCGCCTTCGCCGGCACGATGGTCCTGCTCAGCGCCGCGCTGGCTTACTTCGTGTCGCCTGCTTGGCTGCTGCTGACGGCGTTCGTCGGGCTGAATATGCTGCAGGCGTCGTTCACCGGCTTTTGCCCGGCAGCCAAGCTGTTCAGCCGGTTTGGCATCAAGGCCGGCTGCGCCTTCAAGTGAGGCGCGCCATGCGTTGGTTCATCGCCTTTCTGCCGGCAGTGCTGCTGGCCACGTTGACCGCCGGCTGTACCGATCACGCGCAGCCGGTCACCCAGTCCGGTCGCCCCGCCACGCCGCACCTCGAGACCCTGGTCGTGGCGCCTGAGATCGTTGCCAAGGAGCGCATCTGGGACGGTGTGGTCGAGGCGGTGTACCAGGCCACCCTGTCGGCGCAGACAGCCGGCCGGATCCGCGAGCTGCCGGTGGATGTGAACGATATCGTTCAGTCCGGCCAAGTGGTCGCCCGTTTCACCGATGTCGAGCAACGCTCGGGCAAGCAGCAGGCCGAGGCAGCGCTGCGCTCCGCCGAGGCGGCCTATGCCGAGGCGCAGTTCAACTTCACCCGTATCGAGCAGATGCTGGCTGACGAGCTGGTTTCGCGTGCCGCCTACGATCAGGCGTTGGCGCGCCGCGATGCCGCGCGGGCGGCGCTGGCCGCTGCCCGGGCAGCCGTCAGCGGCGCCGGGGAACAGGTGGAATACACGCTGGTGCGCGCTCCCTATGCCGGCATCGTCACCGAGCGGCAGGTCCAGGTGGGCGAGGCCGTGCAGCCGGGCCAGCCATTGCTGTCTCTGCTGTCGCTGGATCGGCTGCGTCTGCATGTGGAGATCCCGCAGAGCGAGGTGGCGGCGGTGCGTGCCCATGGCCGTGCGGTGGTGCTGCTGGACGACGGACGCCGCATCGAGGCCGAGCGCGTCATCGTGTTCCCGCAGGCCGATCCGGCCACGCACAGCTTCCGCGTACGGGTGGAGCTGCCGGAGCAGGAAACCGGCCTGCAGCCGGGCGCCATCGCCAAGGTCGCCTTTGTCCTGGGCGAGACGCAACGCCTGCTGCTGCCTGCCAGCACGCTGCGGCAGCGCAGCGAGGTCAGCACGGTCTATGTGGTGGACGCCGACGGCGTGGTGCGCCTGCGCCAGGTACGGCCAGGCCACCGCTACGGTGACCGTGTGGAAATCCTGGCAGGGCTGACGGAAGGCGAGCGCGTGGTCAAGGATCCGATCGCGGCATTGACCTGGCTTGCAGCGCAGCGCAAGGGTGAGGGGAATGGCTGAGCCGACTGCAAATAGCCCGCGCATGGGCATCTCCGGCCGGCTGGCGCGCGCCTTCCAGGCCAATCCGCTGACACCGATCCTGGCGGTCGCCGGCCTGCTGCTGGGCGTGATCGCGGTGATGATCACCCCGCGCGAGGAAGAGCCGCAGATCGATGTCACCATGGCGAACGTGTTCGTGCCGTTCGCCGGAGCGGCGGCGAGCGACGTCGAAAATCTGGTGACCTATCCGCTGGAACAGGTTCTCTCCGAGATAGAGGGTGTCAAGCACGTCTATTCGGTCAGCCGGACCGGCATGGCGGTGATCACGGTCGAGTTCCAGGTCGGGGTGCCGCGTCAGGACGCCATCGTCCGACTCTATAACGAGGTGTACTCGAACGCCGACTGGGTGCCGCAGGGTCTGGCTGTCGGCCAGCCGCTGGTGCGGCCGATGGGCATCGACGATGTGCCGGTGATGGCGCTGACCCTGTGGACCGACGATCCCGAGCGCGGCGGCGTCGAATTGGCCGAAGTGGCGCACAGCCTGGAAGCCGAACTCAAGCGTGTGCCAGGCACCCGCGACGTCTATACGGTGGGCGCGCCGGAACGAGCGGTCGTGGTCGAGCTGGATGCCGCCCGGCTGGCAGCCTACGGCATGGCCGTGGAAGACCTGGCGCAGGCCCTGCAGGCGGCCAACGTGGTGGTCGAGGCCGGCCAGCGTACCGCCGCGGCGGGCACCATACCGCTCACCGTCGGCAGTTACCTAGCGGATGCCCGGCAGGTCGCCGAACTGGTGATCGGCCTGCAGGGCGGCCAGCCCGTGTATCTGTCCGACGTCGCCAGCGTGCGCCGCGGCGCCGATCTGCCGGTGCGGTACACCTGGCACGGCGCGCCGGCCGGGCGGGACGGGCCGGCAACCGGCCTGGCGCCGGCCGTTACCCTGGCGATCGCGAAAAAGCCGGGCACCAACGCTGCCGACATCACCAGCACCGTTACCGAGCGCATCGAGGCACTCAAGGGCTCGCTGATTCCGGACGGCATCCAGGTCGAGATCACCCGTGACTACGGCGCCACAGCCACCGACAAGGCGATGACGCTGATCAAGAAGCTGGTGTTCGCCACCATGGCGGTGGTGCTGCTGGTGCTGTTCGCGCTGGGCTGGCGCGAGGCGGTGGTGGTGGGCACGGCGGTGCTGATCACCCTGGCGCTGACCCTGTTCGCCTCCTGGGCGATGGGGTTCACCATCAACCGGGTGTCGCTGTTCGCACTGATCTTCTCGATCGGCATCCTGGTGGACGACGCCATCGTCATCGTCGAGAACATCCACCGGCACATCCGCCTCGGCGGCAAGACTCTGCTGGAGGCGATCCCGCCGGCGGTGGATGAGGTCGGCAGCCCCACCATCCTTGCCACCTTCACGGTGATTGCCGCGTTATTGCCGATGGCCTTCGTCTCCGGCCTGATGGGGCCGTACATGCGGCCGATCCCGATCAATGCCTCGGTGGGCATGCTGCTGTCGCTATTGGTGGCGTTGACGGTGACGCCCTGGCTGGCCGTCAAGCTGTTCGCGCGTCGCCTGCAGCGCAGCGGGACCGATACCTCCCATGGCGGGAGCATTGCCGACCGGTTGCAGGGCCTGTTCCGCCGCCTCCTCTCGCCGTTCCTCGCGTCCAAGCGCGGCAGCCGCCGCCGGCGCCTGCTGTTTGCCGCCATGGGCGGGCTGGTGCTGGCCGCCGGCGGCATGGCAGCGGTGCAGCTGGTGGTGATGAAGATGCTGCCCTTCGACAACAAGTCGGAGTTCCAGGTGGTGGTGGACATGCCGGAAGGCAGCACGCTGGAGCAGACCAACGCCGTGCTGCTGGAGCTGGCCGCAGCAGTGGCGGAGGTGCCGGAGGTGCTGCACTTCCAGGGCTATGCCGGCAGCTCGGCGCCGATCAATTTCAATGGCCTGGTCCGGCAGTACTATCTGCGCCAGGGCGCCAATGTCGGCGACCTGCAGGTGAACCTGGTCGACCGGCGCGAGCGCAGCCGCCAGAGCCATGATATCGCCCGTGCGGTGCGGCCGACGCTGGATGCCATCGGCCGCGCCCACGGCGCCTCGGTCAAGGTGGTGGAAGTGCCGCCCGGGCCGCCGGTGTTGGCGCCGCTGGTGGCCGAGGTGTACGGGCCGGACCAGGAGATTGCCCGCGCCATCGCGCTGGAGCTGGCCGAGCGGTTCCGGGCCACGGACGGCATCGTCGATGTCGACACCACGGTCGAGGCCGATGCCCCGCGCGATCTGGTACTGGTCGATCGCGATCGGGTGGCGCGGCTGGGGATCAGCCAGGCCACCATTGCCCAGACGCTGGGCATGGCTGTCGGCGGCTACGATGCCACCTACCTGCGCGACGGCGCCTCCAAGTATCCGGTGCCGGTGCGGCTGCGCCTGCCGGCCGGCGACCAGGCCGATCTCGATCAGCTGCTGACACTGCGGGTGCGCGCTGCCGATGGCCGGCTGGTGCCTCTGTCGGAGGTGGTGCAGGTGAAGCAGGTGAGCTGGGATCCGGCGATTGCGCATAAGGACCTGCTGCCCGTGGTGTACGTCACCGCCGACGAGGGCGGCCGGCTCGACAGCCCGCTGTATGGCATGTTCGATCTGGTTAGGCAGGTCAGTCGCAACACCTTTGCCGGCTATCGCTTGGACCAGGCTTTTACCGGCCAGCCGGCCGACAGCGACAGCTTCGCCATCAAGTGGGACGGCGAATGGCAGATCACCTTTGAAACCTTCCGCGACCTGGGGGTCGCCTACGCTGCCGGCATGGTGCTGATCTATCTGCTGGTGGTGGCGCAGTTCCGCAGCTATGCAGTGCCGTTGATCATCATGGCGCCGATTCCGCTGACCGTGATCGGCGTCATGCCTGGCCATGCCCTGCTCGGCGCGCATTTCACCGCCACATCCATGATTGGCATGATCGCATTGGCCGGCATCATCGTCCGCAACTCGATCCTGCTGGTCGACTTCATCAACCACGCCGTGGCGCAGGGCCGTGCGCTCGAAGAGGCGGTCATCGAGGCCTGCGCCGTGCGTGCGCAGCCGATCGCGCTGACGGCGGTGGCAGCGATGGCCGGCGCCTTCTTCATCCTTGACGACCCGATCTTCAACGGCCTGGCCATCTCGCTGATCTTCGGCATCCTGGTGTCGACACTGCTGACCCTGGTCATTATCCCGCTGCTCTACTACAGCTGGCTGCGTCGGCGCCTCGACAGGGGAGCGGCAGTCATCTAGGGGCCGCTCAAGGAGAACAAGTGATGAGTGAATCGTTACACATCGTCTGCCCGCAGTGTCGTGCCGCCAACCGGGTGCCAGGCGCCCGGCTCGGCGAGCGGCCGCTCTGCGGCAGCTGCAAGACGCCGCTATTCCGCGGCGAACCGCTGGATCTCGGGGTCGACACCTTCGATGCCCATCTGCAGCGCAGCGAGCTGCCGCTGCTGGTGGACTTCTGGGCGCCCTGGTGCGGCCCGTGCCTGATGATGGCGCCGCAGTTCGCCGCCGCCGCCGAGGCGCTGGAACCGCAACTGCGGCTGGCCAAGGTCAATACCCAGGTCGAGCCAACACTGGCACAGCGCTTCGGCATCCGTAGCATTCCGACCATGATCCTGTTCGCCGGCGGCCAGGAGCTGGGACGCCATGCCGGCGCAATGCCGGCTGCCGACATCGTCAACTGGGCGCGGAGCACCCTGCGGACGCGGGAGGGTTGAAGGAATGGCAGCTAATCGCAGATGGCTGCTCGGGACCCTGCTGCTGGTCGGTCTGGCCGGGCCGGTGCTGGCGGCGCAGGATCTGGCGGAGAGCTACCGCCAGGCGCTGGCGGGCGATCCGCAGCTGGCGGCGGCCCGTGCCCAGCTGCGCG
>JAJUFY010000290.1 GCA_029263635.1 Ectothiorhodospiraceae bacterium
AGGTGTAGCGCTTCATGAACGGATAACTGGCCGCCAGCAGGGCACCGACGAACGACAGGTAGATGGTCAGTCGGTTCATCAGCAGCACCAGGGCGAACGCCAGCAGGCACAGGACCACGAACAGGATCAGCGCATGCCGCGGCGGAATCTCGCCCTGCGCCAGCGGACGAGCCACCGTGCGCTTGACGTGGCCGTCGAAGTCGCGGTCGGCATAGTCGTTGATCACGCAGCCGGCGGCGCGCATCAGCAGCATGCCGAGCAGGAACACTCCCAGCACCAGGGGCTTGGGGAAGCCTTCGGCGGCAATCCAGAGCGACCACAGCATGGGCCACATCACCAGGAAATTGCCTATCGGGCGATCGAGGCGCATCAGCCGCGCGTACGGCGACAGTCGCGCCTTCAGTTCCGACGGCGGCGGCAGCCGATCAACCCATGCCTTGACGATACGCTGCGCCATAACCCGGCTCCGGCACAAAGTCTTCAGTGATCAGGATGAGGTCACACACCGCAACCCAGGGAGTCACACCTGGGCGTAGCGCTCGCCGTGACCAACCCAGCGGTCGATCAGCGGCTGCACGGCGGCGGGCTGTTCTCGCAGCAGCTGCTGCGCCGCCCGCTGCACCAGCGGCAGCAGATGCGCGTCGCGCACCAGGTCCGCCGTGCGGTAGCGTAACTCACCGGTCTGCCGGGTGCCTAGGAATTCGCCGGGGCCGCGCAGCTCCAGATCGCGCTGAGCGATCTCGAAGCCGTCGTTGGTCTCGCGCATGATTCCAAGCCGCAGCTTGGCGGTGGCCGACAGCGGCGGCTGGTACATCAGGACGCAGCTGCTGGCGACCGCGCCGCGGCCCACCCGCCCCCGCAGCTGGTGCAGCTGGGCCAGTCCCAGCCGCTCGGCGTTCTCGATGATCATGAGGCTGGCGTTCGGCACGTCGACGCCGACCTCGATGACGGTGGTCGCCACCAGCAGGTCCAGCTCGCCGCGGGCAAAGGCCGCCATGATGGCTTCCTTGTCGGCGTTCTTGAGCCGGCCGTGCACCAGCCCGACCCGTAGTTCCGGCAGCGCCTCGGTAAGACGCTCGGCGGTGGCCTCCGCCGCCTGCGCCTCCAGCAGTTCGGACTCCTCGATCAGCGTGCATACCCAGTAGGCCTGCCGTCCCTCGGCGCAGGCGGTGCGGACCCGCTCGATCACCTCTTCGCGCCGGCCGGCCGACACCGCCACCGTCGTCACCGGCGTACGTCCCGGCGGCAGCTCGTCGATCACCGACACGTCCAGATCGGCGTAGGCAGTCATGGCCAGCGTGCGGGGGATGGGCGTGGCGGTCATGATCAGCTGGTGCGGCTGCACGCCGTCGCGTTCGCCCTTCTCGCGCAGCGCCAGCCGCTGGTGCACGCCGAAGCGATGCTGCTCGTCGACGATCACCAGCCCCAGCCGCTGGAACTGCACGGCCTCCTGGAACAGCGCATGGGTGCCGACCGCGACCATGGCCCGCCCGCTCGCTACCGCAGTCAAGGCCTCCTCCCGCTGGCGGGTACCGAGCCGGCCGGACAGCCAGGCCACCTCGACCCCCAGCGGCGCCAGCCACTGCGAGAAATTGCGGTGATGCTGCTCCGCCAGCAGTTCGGTCGGCGCCATCACTGCCGCCTGCCAGCCTGCTTCCACCGCCCGCAGCGCCGCCATCGCCGCGACCACGGTCTTGCCGGAGCCGACGTCGCCCTGCACCAGCCGCAGCATGGCCTGCGGCCTGGCCAGGTCGTTGGCGAGCTCGCTATCGACCCGCTCCTGGGCGCCGGTCAGCCGGAACGGCAGCGCGGCGCGGAACCGCGCGACCAGCGCGCTCTCCACAGCCAGTTCCGGCGCCCGCGCCCGCTCCTGCAGCTGCTGCCGCAGCCGCCGCAGGCTCAGGTGATGCCCCAGCAGCTCCTCGAAGGCCAGCCGTCGCACGGCCGGATGACTGCCGTCCAGAATGGCATGCAGCGGCGCATCCGGCGGCGGCGCGTGGATGTAGCGCAGCGCCTCCAGCAGGGTCGGGAAACCATGCTGCTCGCGTAGCGCCGGCGGCAGTAGATCGGGCAGCGCGCCCGGCTCCCCGGCCAGCTCCAGCGCGCTGCGCAGCAGCCGCCGCAGCTGGGTCTGGTTGAGACCTTCGGTAGCCGGGTACACCGGCACCAGCCCCGATTCCTCGGCGGCCGGGTCGGCCTCGCCCAGCCGGTAATCGGGATGGGTCATGCTCAGCGTCGCCATGCCCGGCCGCACTTCGCCAAAGGCCCGGATCCGCGTCCCGCGCCGGAATTGATTGATCTGGCTGGCGTAGAAATGGAAGAACAGCAGCGTCAGCTGACCGGTGCCGTCGCTCACCCGCACCAGCAGCCGCGGCCGGCGGCCGCGCACGACCTCGGCCAGCTCCACCCTGCCGTCGATCAGGGCGAAGCTGGCCGGCCGCAGGCTGCCGATCGGCACCACCGTGCCGCGGTCCTCGTAGCGCAGCGGCAGGTGAAACAGGAGATCCTGCACCGAGCCCAGCCGCAGCCGCGCCAGCCGCTCGGCAAGCCGGGGACCGACGCCCTTGAGACTGCTCAACGGCCGCTCGGCGAGGCTCCGGCCGATGTATGACCCTGTCGCGCTCAGCTCAGCCTCCGAGCACCATCACCGCGTCCATCTCGACCGCCGCACCGCGCGGCAGGCTGGCGACGCCGATCGCGGCCCGGGCCGGATAGGGCTCGCGGAAATACTCGGCCATGATGGTGTTCACCATGCCGAAATGGCCGAGGTCGGTGAGGAAGATATTGAGCTTGGCGATGTCCGCCAGCGTCCCGCCGGCCGCTTCACAAACGGCCTGGAGATTGTCGAATACCTGGCGGACCTGTGCCTCGATGCCGCCCTCGACCATGTCCATGGTGGCCGGCACCAGCGGAATCTGGCCGGACAGATAGACCGTATTGCCGACCTTCACGGCCTGGGAATAAGTGCCGATGGCCTTGGGCGCCTTGTCAGTGCTGATGATCTCGCGGGGCATGGTGGCTCCTCTTATCGGAACTTAAGAGTTGGGAATAATCTCGCGCAAAACCGGCAAGACGCAAAGGAAGAACAAGATTGAGATGTGGGGCTGGCGCGGCACTCCGTAGGCACGGGGCCACCTCATGCCGCTCTAGCGCTGAACCCCGGCGTGTCCGGGTGGCGGGAAAACGCCGGCG
>JAJUFY010000031.1 GCA_029263635.1 Ectothiorhodospiraceae bacterium
GTGCCGGCCGTGGCTGCCGACCACGATCAGGTCCACCCCGTTCTCTTCGGCAAAGCCGATGATCTCGCGCTTGGTGTAGCCCATCACGACGTGGCGTCGGCTTTGTGCCACGCCGGCCTGGTCGGCCAGCTCCCGCAACTTGCGCTCGGCGTTCTCGTGCAGCTCGCTTTCGATGCTCACCGGCGGCAGCAACGCCTCGCCGGCGGCATCCACCGGTAGCGGCTCGATCACATGGATCAGGCTGAGCGCGGCACCGTAGCGGGTTGTCAGATCCTGGGCCCGCTCGACCACGCAGGCGCCTTCGGGACTTAGATCCACGGCAGCAAGAATGTGTCGGTAATTACGCATGACCGCCCGGTCTCCGTGCACAACGCTGGTAACGGGCAGTATAGACGACAGACGCCGCCGATGGCCGCTCGATCGCTGCCTGTTGGGGCGATCTCGATGAAGATGCCGTCCCCGCCGGGAGGGCGCTGGTTGGGTCAGCGCAGCTGCCCGGCCAGCGCCGCAAAGCCTGCCAGGTCCACCTGCTCCGGCCGCAGCGCCGGATCCAGGCCGGCCGCCGTGATTGCCGGCTCGTCCAGCAGGCCTTTGAGCGCGTTGCGCAGGGTCTTGCGCCGCTGACTGAAGGCCTGGGCGACAACGCGAGCCAGCAGGGCGGGATCGGCGACCTCGACCGGCCTGGTTTGGTGCGGGACGAGGCGGACGAAGGCGGAATCGACCTTGGGGATGGGCCGGAACGCACCAGGGGGGATGTCGAACAGCCGCTCCACCCGGCAGTGGTACTGCACCATGACCGACAGCCGGCCATAGGCGTCGTCGCCGGCGCCGGCGGCGAGCCGGTCGACCACTTCCTTCTGCAGCGTGAAGTGCATGTCGGCGATCGCGTCGGCCGCCTCCAGCAGGTGAAAGATCAGCGGCGTGGAGATGTTGTAGGGCAGGTTGCCGACGATGCGCAGCGGTCGGGCATCGGTGCGCAGCGCCGCAAAGTCGAAGCGCAGCGCATCGCCCTGGTGCACGGTCAGCTCGCCGGCGTCCTGGGTGCGGGCGGCGAGCTCGCCGAGCAGGTCGCGATCCAGCTCGACCGCTTCCAGCCGGCCGGCAGCTTCCAGCAGCGGCCGGGTCAGCGCGCCCAGGCCTGGACCGATTTCCACCAGATGGTCGTCCGGCTTGGGGTCGATGATCCGCACCATGCGGGCGATGGCATTGCGGTCGACCAGAAAGTTCTGGCCGAAGCGCTTGCGGGCGCGATGGCCGCTGCCGCTCATGCCTGTGCCACCGTATCGGCCAGCAGCATCGCCTCGGCGATCGCCGCTTCCAGGCTGCCGGCCTCGGCCCGGCCGCTGCCGGCCAGTTCCAGTGCCGTGCCGTGGTCCACCGAGGTGCGGACGATGGGCAGGCCGAGGGTGACGTTGACGGCATGGCCGAAGCCGACGTGCTTGAGCACCGGCAGGCCCTGGTCGTGGTACATGGCCAGCACCGCATCGGCGCCGTCGAGCAGGCGCGGGGTGAACAGGGTATCGGCCGGCAGCGGCCCGACCAGATCCAGCCCGCGCGCGCGCAGCGCCGTCAGCACGGGTTCGATGACCTCGATTTCCTCGCGCCCCAGGTGGCCGCCTTCGCCGGCATGCGGATTGAGGCCGCAGACCAGGATGCGCGGCCGGGCGATGCGGTACTTGCGGCGCAGGTCGTGGTCGAGGATTTCCAGCACCTGGGTCAGCCGTGCCGGCGTGATCGCTGCCGGCACGTCCTTGAGCGGCAGATGGGTGGTGGCGAGCGCCACCCGCAGCCTGCCGGCGGCAAGCAGCATCACCGGCAGCGGTGCGCCGGTCAGCTCGGCAAAGAACTCGGTGTGGCCGGTGAACGGTACGCCGGCATCGTTGATCACGCCCTTGTGCACGGGGGCGGTCACCACGGCCGCAAAGCGGCCGTCGAGGCAGCCTTGGCCGGCCAGCCGCAGCGTCTCCAGTACGTAGCGGCCGTTGGCGGTGTCCAGCCGGCCCGGCTCGGCCGGCCGGGCCAGCGGTACCGGCAGGATGTGCAGTTCGCCCGGCTGCTGCGGCGCCGGCGGCAGGCTCGGGTCGAAGGGCAGCAGCCGCAGCGGCAGGCCGAGGCGTTCGGCGCGCTCGGTGAGTAGATCGGGATCTGCCACCGCCACCAGTTCCGCCGCGTGCGGCCGCTGGGCGATGACGGCGCACAGGTCCGGGCCGATGCCGGCCGGCTCGCCGGGAGTCAGCGCAAGGCGCGGGATGCTGCCCATCAGGCCTCCAGCCGGATGTCGACGTAGGCTTCCTCGCGCAGGCGGCGCAGCCAGGCTTCCAGTGCTTCCTCGGATTTGCGCTGGCGGATGGCCTCGGCCGCTTTGGCGCGCCGCAGCTCGTCGGTCATGTCCCGCTCGCGCCGCTCCAGCACCTGCACGATGTGCCAGCCGAACTGGCTCTCGAACGGCGGGCTGATCTCGCCCGGCGCCAGTTCCGCCATGGCCGCCTCGAAGCTGGGCACGAACATGCCCGGCACCGCCCAGCCCAGGTCGCCGCCCTGGGAGGCGCTGCCCTTGTCGTCGGAATGGGCGCGGGCCAGCTCGGCAAAAGAGGCGCCGTTCTGGATGCGGCGGCGCAGGGCTTCCAGCCGCAGGCGGGCGTCCTGGTCGCTGACCACGGCATTCGGCCTGATCAGGATATGGCGGGCACGGGTTTCGGTGACCAGGGTCTGGTCGGTGCTGCGGCGGTCGAGCAGCTGGATGACATGAAAGCCCCCCGGGCTCTGCACGATTTCCCCGGTCTGGCCGACCGCCAGCTGCGGCACCTGGTCGGCGAACAGGGTCGGCAGCTCGCCCTGCGAGCGCCAGCCCAGGCTGCCGCCGTCGAGCGCGGTGGCGCTGTCGGAATAGGCCGCCGCCAGCTGCCCCAGGTTACCGCCGGCGGCGAGCTTGGCGCGCACCTCCTCGGCCCGCTCGCGGGCACGCTGAACCTGCTCGGTGGACGCCCCTTCCGGGATCGATACCAAAATGTGGCCGACCAGATACTCGGTCTGCGCGCCGCTCCCCTGGCTGGCGAGATACTCGTCAATCTCCTGCGGGCTGACGCTGACCTGGCTCTCCGCCTGCCGCTGGTGCAGCCGGGCCAGGATGATCTCGTCCCGCAGCCCCTCGCGGAAGGCAGCGAAGTCCATGCCTTCGCCCTCGATGGCGGCCCGGAACTGGCCGAGGGTGAGCTTGTTCTGCTCGGCGATGCGCTGCACCGCGGCGTTCAGGGTGGTCTCGTCGACCCGGATGCCGCTGCGTTCGGCTACCGCCAGCTGCAGCCGCTGCATGATCAGCCGTTCCAGCACCTGCCGGGTGAGGATGTTCCGATCCGGGATGGGCGTGCCGCGCTGGCGCAGCTGCACGATGACGTTGTCGATCTCCTGCGCCAGTTCGGAAGCGAGGACCACGTCGTCGTTGACGACCGCGACGATGCGGTCCAGCGTCTGGGCGGCAAGCACAGGCGTGGCGGCCAGCAACAGCACAGCCAGTGCCGCCATCCGATATGGGCGACAGAGCACGGTTGCGAATGGGCGGAACCTGACAGTCATGTTTTACCTTTCGAAGCGGTAGCCGGAGATGACTTCCTCGATAAATGCATCCAGCCGCTTGCCCAGTCCACCGAGGCCGGTGAGCTCCAGCTGCAGCATGAACGACAGCCGCGGTTCTGCCGAGGTCGAGGTAACCCGCTCGCGCACTACGGTGCGCAGCGTCCAGCAGCAGCTGCTATAGGCCAGTCCGGCGAAGCGTTCCAGGGTCAGGCTGTCGCGCAGCGAGTAATGCCAGCCTGCCAGCGTCAGCCAGCGGTTGCTTATGGGCCAGACTGCGGAGAGTTCGATTTGTTCCAGCGCTTGAGTCTCGCCGACGAGTAGGGGGGAGCGGTAGCTGTAGCCGAGATTGATGGATTGCCACGGCCCTGGTTGGTAGCTCAGGCGCAGACCGCGGCGCACGGCTTCTTTTTCTTCCGTATCGTAACGCAGGTCGGCGTTGAGGACGACGTCGCCTACCGTAGCGCGCAGATCGGCCAGCAGGTCGGATTGCGAGCGCAGGTCCTCCGGACGCGGTCGGCCGATGGTCACCCGGCGCTCGTCGAAGTAATACGCGCGGCCGATGCCTGCCCGCAGCAGCTCGCGGCCGCTGCCGGTGTCGAGCAGACGGGTGGTCACGGCGAGCGCTGCGTAGTTGGCGTCGCCGATCCGGTCAGGCCCGGTGAAGCGGTTGTGCTCGAACAGCTGCGCCAGGGTCAGTTCGGCGCGCGAAGTGTCGAACAGCGGCAGATCGCTCTGGTCGCGGTAGGGCACGTACAGGTAGAACAGCCGCGGCTCCAGGGTCTGCAGCAGGTTGCGGCGGCCGAACCGCAGATCCCGCTCGAGGAAGATCCCGCTGTCGAGACTGAACAGCGGAATCGTCCGCGACGGTGATTCCGGAGCGGTCGAGTTGCCGGGGTAATCGAGCGAGTAGCGGGTATGCCGGACGGCGGCGCTGGGAATGAGGAAGTAGGCCTGGCGCTCGTGGCGCAGGCTGGTACGGGCCAGCATGTCGCTGCGCAGGCCGGTCACCCGCACATCATCGCTGGGATGGGCGAAGCGGGCGGCATCGGCAGTAAAGCCGTAACTCAGGTCGCTGTCGCTGACCGGCTTCTGATAATCGATCGTGAGCTGCGGCAGGATCCGGTATGGCCGGCTGGCGGGCGCAATGTCCGGGTCCACGGTTTGCCAGCTCTGCGCCAGTGCCTGTAGCCGCAAGCCGCCACTGCGGTAGCCGGCAACGACCTCGCTCGACAGGTGCTGTTCGCTGATGGTGGTCAGGTCGTCGCCGAAATCATCCAGATATTCGCCGTCGCTGATGCGGTTGTAGCTGGCGCGGAGGAAGGAGTTGCCACGCCAGCGGCTGCGGAAGTCGAAGGTTGCCTGCCAGCGGTCGTCGCCGTAGCGGTCGTCGTCGGGCAGGTGATCGACTCTCAGCTCGGTGGCGAAGCCGGGCTGCAGCATCCGTGCTTCGGTTTCCAGCATCAGGCCGCGACGGGTGATCAGCCGCGGCGTGAGCGTGGCGTCATAGTTGGGTGCAAGATTGAGATAGTAAGGGACTGCCAGGTCCAGGCCGTCGCCATCGCTGTAACTCAGCCGCGGCGGCAGCACGCCGGTCTTGCGGCGATCGTCGATCGGGAAGGTGATGTACGGGGTGTACAGAAGTGGCACGCCCATGAAACGCAGCGTCGCGTTGCGCGCCGTGCCGAAGCCGGCGGCCCGGTCCAGCTCCAGCTCACGGCTGCTCAGCCACCAGTCTTCGTCGCCGGGCGGGCAGACCGTATAGCGGACCTGGTCGAGCTCCGACAGGCTCTCGTCCCGTAGCCGAATCCGGCTGGCGCTGCCATGGGCGGTGGGGCCGAGCGAGAATTCGACATTGTTGAGCTGGCCGCGGCTTTCGTCGAGGTACAGATAGCCGTCGCTGGCGCGCAGGCGGAGATCATCCTGGCTCAGGCGGACATTGCCTTCCGCATCGGCCCGGTTGCTGGGCTGATGGTAGCGTAACCAGTCGGCTTCCAGGAGCTGGTCGGCACGCTCCAGCACCACGTCGCCGGTGAAGGTGAACGTCTGGGTGGTCCGGTCGTAGTGGCCGGTATCGGCATCCGTTTGAACGGGCGCGTTCTCGGCACGCCGCTGGGAGCTGTCGAAGTCCGGTATCAGGCTGGTTGGCGCAGGACAGACGCCGAAGTCGGCCGCCACCGAACGGGCGGCGAGCAGCAGTGCCGCGGCGGCGATCAGCGCAAGTCGTGGCAGGTGCGTTGCGTTCACCGTGATCCCAATCCCCCGAGGCGGCCGATACGATGTCATAGAAGCGAAAATCGGGCAAACGGCGCTGAAGGAAACGGCCGAACCGCCAACGCCATCCGGCCCTCCAGGGCAGGCTTGCGCTTATAATGACCGGCCGCAGCCACGGCGCTGGCGGTGAAAGAACAATTTTCTAGCGAGGCCAACGTCACGTGACTGTGCAAACTCCGGCCGCTCCTGCCAATTCCGAATCGCGCCTGCGCGCCCTGCGCGACTGGCTGACCGGGCCGCTGGCGCTGGACGTGCGATCGCTGGCGCCGGCATCCAGCGATGCCAGCTTTCGTCGCTATTACCGCGTCCTCCATCCCGGCGGCAGCCTGATCGCGATGGACGCGCCGCCGGCCTACGAGGACAGCCGGCCGTTCGTCGCCATCAGCAGCATGCTGCATGGTATCGGCCTGAATGTCCCGGAGGTGCTGGAAGCCGATCTGGAGCAGGGCTTCCTGCTGCTTACCGACCTCGGTGACCGCCGCTATCTGGACGTGCTCGATGCCGCCAACGTCGAGCGGCTGTACGCCGATGCGCTCGACGCCCTGGAACTGCTGCAGGTTCGTGCGCCGCGGGACGACAGCCTGCCCGCCTACGATCGCGACCTGCTGCTGCGCGAGATGCAGCTGTTCCCCGACTGGCTGCTCGCGCGCCATCTCGGGATCGAGCCGGATGCCGATCTGCGTGCGAGCTTCGCGCTGCTGGCCGATGCCGCTCTGGAGCAGCCGCGCGTCTGCGTGCACCGCGACTACCACTCTCGCAACCTCATGGTCATGGAGGCGCGCAACCCGGGCGTGCTCGATTTCCAGGATGCCGTGGTCGGGCCGATTACCTATGACTTGGTGTCGCTGCTGCGCGACTGCTATATCGCCTGGCCGCGGGCACAGGTCGAGGCCTGGGCGCTTGCCTATCTACGCCGGCCGGCGATCCGCGCCCTGGTCGGCGAGGTGGACGAGGCGCAATGGCTGCGCTGGTTCGACCTGATGGGCATCCAGCGCCACCTCAAGGCCAGCGGTATCTTCGCCCGGCTCTGGCATCGCGACGGGAAGCGCGGCTATCTCGGCGACGTGCCGCGCACCCTGCGCTACATCGTCGAGGCCGCGGCTCCGTACCCGGAGCTGGCGCCGCTGCAGCAACTGGTGCAGGGCACGGTGTTGCCGCGGCTGGAGGCGGACTGACGCCATGCGGGCGATGATCCTGGCAGCCGGCCGCGGCGAGCGCATGCGGCCGCTGACCGACCGCACTCCCAAGCCGCTGCTGCCGGTCGCCGGCCGGCCGCTGATCGAGCACCACATCGCGTCGCTGGCCGCTGCCGGCATCCGCGAGATCGTGATCAACGTCTCCTGGCTCGGTCAGCAGATCGTCGACACGCTCGGCGACGGCACCCGCTTCGGCGTGAAGCTGCAGTATTCGCGCGAGGAGCCGGCACCGCTGGAGACCGCCGGCGGCATCCGGCGGGCGTTGCCGCTGCTGGGCGAGGCGCCGTTCGTCGTCGTCAACGGCGATGTCTGGACCGATTACCCGCTGGGCAGGCTGCAGCCGCCGGCCGGGCTGGTCCACCTCGTGCTGGTGGATAACCCGCCCCATCATGAGCAGGGTGACTTCGTGCTGGCAGACGGCCGCGTCGGTGCCGGCGATGGCGCGCGGCTGACCTTCAGCGGCATCGGGGTTTATCGGCCCGAACTGTTCGCCGGCCTGCCGGACGGCGCCTATCCGCTGGCCCCGCTGCTGCGGGCTGCCATGGCGCAGGGGCAGGTGAGCGGCGAGCATTACCGCGGGCGCTGGATGGATGTCGGCACGCCGGCACGGTTGGCTGAACTGGAGCGCATGCTCGGCAAGCGGGCGTAGAAGGTGATATGGGCAGCGAAATCAAGGGCACCGAGTTCACGCGAGAGGACTTTCAGGCCTTCGCCGAGCGGCTCAAGACGGAAACCGAGCTGTTCAAGACCTGGTGGAAGGAAGGCCGGCTGGCCGACGATCCGCCCCACATCGGTTTCGAACTGGAAGCCTGGCTGGTGGATGCCGCCGGCCGGCCGCTGCCTCGCAACGCCGAGGTCATGGCGCGCGCCAATGAGCCGTTGCTGACGCCGGAGCTGGCGCAGTACAACCTGGAGTTCAACGGCACGCCGCAGCGACTGGCCGGGCGGCCCTTCTCGGCGCTGAGCCGGGAGCTGGCCGGACTGTGGCAGCGGACCCAGGCGGCAGCGGCGCAGGAAGGCGGGCGGCTCGCCATGATCGGCATCCTGCCGACGGTGCGCGAGGCCGACCTCGATCTGGCGCACATGTCCCGCCTCAAGCGTTACCAGGCGCTGAACGAACAGGTACTGGTGTTGCGCAACCGCCGGCCGCTGACCCTCGACATCGAGGGCGAGGAGCATCTCGAGCTGCGCCACGCCGATGTCATGCTGGAATCGGCCGCCACCTCGCTGCAGCTGCACCTGCAGGCCACGGCGGCGGCCGCGCCGCGGCTGTTCAATGCTTCCGTCATGGCGTCCGCCGCCACCGTGGCGCTCGCCGCCAACTCGCCCTATCTGTTCGGCCACCGGCTCTGGCAGGAAACCCGTATCCCGCTGTTCGAGCAGGCCACCGCAGTGGCGCCGCTGCACGGCGGCCATGCCGGCCCGTTCCCGCGGGTCGGCTTCGGCAGCGGCTACGGCCGCGACGCCCTATACGGCTTTTTCGTCGAGAACCGTCAGCACTACCCGGTGCTGCTGCCGGTGCTGCTGGACGAGCCGCCGGAGCGGCTGGCGCATCTGCGATTGCACAACGGCACCATCTGGCGCTGGAACCGGCCGCTGGTGGGCTTCAATGCCGACGGACGGCCGCACCTGCGCATCGAGCACCGGGTGATGGCGGCCGGGCCGACCATCGCCGATATGATGGCAAACGCCATCTTCTACTTCGGTTTGGTGCACGGCCTGGCAGAGAGCCAGGAGGGGGCCGACAGCCGGCTGCCGTTCCCGGTTGCCGAGCGCAATTTCTATGCGGCCGCCCGCTACGGCCTGGCTGCCGAAGTGAGCTGGTTCGGTGCTACCCGACGCCGGCTCGATCTGCTGATCCTGCATGAGCTGCTGCCACTGGCGGCACGCGGCCTGGAACGCGCCGGCGTGGATGCCGGCGAGGCGGCGGCCGGGCTGGCCGTCATCGAGCGGCGGGCAGCCACCGGCCGTACCGGCGCCGCCTGGCAGCAGGCCTATGTACAGCGGTACGGGCCGGATTTCGCCGGCCTGCTGGCGCGCTATCTCGAGCATCAGGAGGCCGGGGCGCCGGTCCACGAATGGCCGCTGTAGCCCGGCTCCGGCATGCCGGGCAGGCCCTAGATTCCGTAGCGCAGCTGGTACCACCAGCGGCCGAACAGCTCGTGCAGCGCGAGATAGCTCTCGAAGAAGGCCTCGGCATTGGGCGTGAAGGCGTAGAGGCCGATGCTGGGGGCCGTGTAGTCGGTCGGCGCCGGCACGACCTCGAAGCCGGCATGCTCGAACACCCGCACGGCGCGGGGCATGTGGATGGCCTGGGTTACCAGGATGATCCGGCGGATGCCCTGCGGCTGCAGCAGCCGGGCCGCGAACAGGCCATTCTCGTAGGTGTTGCGGCTTTCGCTTTCGTGGGCGAGCACCGGCACCTGCAGCTCGTCGAGCAGAATATCGCGCATCAGCAGGCCTTCGGGCAGGCCTTCGCCGTTCGGGGCACCGCCGACCGGCACAACCGGCAGATTAGTCCAGCGGTGCACCCGCGCTGCGTAGCGCAGCCGAATCAGGGTCCAGTGGTTGACGGTGTCGCCATAGTCGGCGGTATAGAGCTTGCGGCCGCCGCCGAGCACGACGATGGCCTGGGCGCCGGCGGCCTCGGCGGTCTCCGCGGTCAGCGGCGGCTGCCACTGCAGGGCACGGATCAGCGGCCAGCTCGGCAAGGGCGCACTCAGTGCCCATAGCGCCAGCAGCATCAATCCCAGCAGCGCCCGGCCAACGCCGTGGCGCCACAGCAGCAGCGCTGCCAGGCCAACGAACAGAAACCCGCCGGGCGGCAGCAGCAGCTTGGCGATGAAGGCGGTCATGCCCTGTCGAACCCCGGCCGCGGGCTGTGCGCATGCCGGTCCGAAACGGTCGTCTGGTGGCTGGCGAGCATGCTGTATTGTCGCTTGTCAGAGCGCTGGAGCGGCAGCGTCAGGCGGCGTGTTTGCCCGCAGCCGGGCCAGGAAATGCCGCAGCAGGGCATTCTCGACCGTCTCGAACCGGTCCGCCAGCCCCAGATCCCGTAACTGGGTGACTTCCAGGCCGGCATGGCCGCAGGGATTGATCTGGCGGAACGGCCTGAGATCCATGTCGACGTTGAGGCTGAGGCCATGGTAGCTGCAACCCCGGCGGACCCGCAGGCCGAGCGAGGCGATCTTGCGACCGTCGACATAGACCCCTGGAGCCTCCGGCCGCGCCACTGCGGCGACGCCATACCCGGCCAGCAGATCGATGACCGTCTGCTCCAGGAGGGTCACCAGCCGTCGTATCCCCAGATTGCGCCGCCGCAGATCGAGCAGAGGATAGAGGACCAGCTGGCCGGGGCCGTGATAGGTCACCTGGCCGCCGCGATCGGTGGCGATGACAGGGATTTCGCCCGGAGAGAGCAGATGCTCGGGCTTGCCGTTCAGGCCCTGCGTGAAAACCGGCGGGTGCTGCAGCAGCCAGATTTCGTCCGGCGTGGTCGCGTCGCGTGCATCGTTGAAGGCGCGCATGGCGTCGAAGGCCTGCTGGTAGGGCACGAGGCCCAGGCGCCTGACGATGACGTCATCGGCGGCAGGGTTGTGGGAAGTGCTGGGTTCGGGCATAGACGGCGGCTTCCGGCTGGCGCTCTACCATAGCGCGGCGAGGCGCTGGGTTCATCCGGAAAGAGTACGAGGCGGAGACGCGGTTTGCACCTGCGGCGACCCTGCCAGGGCTCTGCCTGGCGGGGATCGGTGCCGGCTACAGGGTCATCAGGATCTGCTCGTGGGCATTCAGGTCCAGGTAGATCGCGTCGAGCTGCTCGCGGCTGGTCGCGGTGATGGTGACGGTGATCGAGACGTAGTTGCCGCGGGCGCTCGGACGCGTGGCAACATCCTCCGGCTTCAGGTCCGGCACATGGCGCCGTACCAGGCTCTCCACATCATGGGCGAGCGTGGAATCGGCACGGCCCATCGCCTTGATGGGAAAGCGGCAAGGGAATTCGAGAGCGGACTGCTGGTTCGGGTCCATGGCGCGTAATCTCCGGAAATGCGAGCAGCGCTAGGATCGCATATGGGGGCGATTGCGGCACGCCCGGCCGGCCGACCCGATCTTGCGGTCAGGCCGGCCCAGGCTGCCCGCCGGCTACTGGAAGCGGAGCAGGACCGAATCGATGATGCGCCGCAGGAACCCGCCTTCGGCCACCGACGACAGCGCTACCAGCGGCGCCTCCGAGACCACCTGATCGCCGAGCCGGACCACGACCCGACCCAGCTCGGCACCGGCTTCGATCGGCGCTGCGATCAGGCTCTCGATGGTCATGCTGGCCTCGAGGTTGTCGTACTGCCGACGCGGGATGGTGATCCACAGATCGTTGGCGACGCCGAGCGGCAGCGCCTGTGTCTCGCCCCGCCAGACACGCGGCTCCGTCAGCGGCGTGCCGGCCTGGTACAGGCGGTGGGTCTCGTAGAAACGGAAACCGTAGTTGAGCAGCGCCTGGGTCTGGTCGGCCCGCGTTTCCTCGCTCTTCGAGCCCATCACCACGCTGATCAGGCGCATCCCGTCGCGCACGCTGGAGCTGGCCAGGCAGTAGCCGGCTGCCCTGGTGTGGCCGGTCTTGATGCCGTCGACGGTGCTGTCGCGCCAGAGCAGCTTGTTGCGGTTGTACTGGGTGATGCCGTTCCAGGTGAACTGCTTTTCACCGTGCCACTTGTAGAATTCCGGGAAGTCGCGGATCAGCGCGGCGGCAAGGATAGCCATGTCGCGTGCCGTCGAATAATGCTCGGGATGCGGCAGGCCGGTAGCGTTCATGAAGTTCGTGCCGGTCATGCCGAGCTGGACGGCGTACTGGTTCATCAGCTGCGCGAAGGTCTGTTCGCTGCCGGCGATGTGCTCGGCCAGCGCGATGCTGGCGTCGTTGCCGGACTGGATCATCAGCCCCTTGATCAGCACTTCCACCGGCACCTTGTGGCCGACTTCGACGAAAGTGCGGGATCCCTCCGCCCGCCATGCCTTTTCGCTGATGGTGACCAGATCGGTCAGTTTCAGGTTGCCGGTCTTCAGCTCCTGAAAGACGATGTACTCGGTCATCATCTTGGTGAGGCTGGCCGGTTCGCGCCGTTCGTCCGCATTCTTGGCGGCCAGTTCGGCGCCGCTGTGGAAATCGATCAGGATATAAGCCGGCGCGGCCAGCTCGGGGGCGGCAGGGACGGGCAGTGCCGGCAGCGGGGTGACCGCGGGCGACGGTTGGGCAGGCGCTGCCAGCGGCAGCACAAGGCTGAAGAGTAGCGAGAGGCGGGTAGCGAGACGGCGTATCTTCATCGTCCTTAGTAGGCTTTCCAGATTCGCACGAAGCGGTGAATGGAGATGCGCGCTCAATCCTGAACGACGATCTGGGCGTCTCGTAGACCGAGGCGAGCCAGGGCGCTGCTCAGCCGGTCGACGTCGCTGATCGTTGACAGTGGTCCGAGCCGCACGCGGTGCAGCCGGCGACCATTCAGGTTCACTGTCTCCAGCCGGGAAGGCACGCCGAGATCGGCAGCATCGAGGCGATTGCGCAGCCGGTCGGCATTCGCGCGCTCGCCAAACGCGCCAGCCTGTATGTAATACGCGATTTTTCCGGAGCGGTCCGTGGCGGCCGTCACGGCTTGCGGCGGAGTGTCCGGTGTGACCACCCGCAATTCCACCGGCGCGGTGCCGCTTTCGAGCATCCCCAAGCGGCTTGCGGCCGCATACGACAGGTCGATGATGCGGTCCTTCTTGA
>JAJUFY010000382.1 GCA_029263635.1 Ectothiorhodospiraceae bacterium
CCGCCGGCCGAGTCGCCGGCGATGGCGATCTGCCCAGGCGTGTAGCCTTCGTTGAGCAGCCAGCGGTAGGCGCCGACGGCGTCGTCCAGTGCTGCCGGGAACGGATGCTCCGGCGCCAGTCGGTAGTCGGGCGCGAACACCTCGGCCCGCGCCAGCCTGGCGAGCCGGCCGGTGATGCTGCGATGGGTGTCCGGTCCGCCGGCCACATAGGCACCGCCGTGCAAATAAAGAATGGCGCCGTCGTCACTGTGGCCGCAACGCACCCGCTCGGCGGGAACGCCGGACATGCTGATCGGTGCGATCTCGCTGCCGCGCGGCGGGCGCATCAGGCTCGAGGACAACCGCAGCAGGGTGCGCTGGGCAGGGATCGGGAAGGGCGGACCCAGCACCGGTTTGACCTGGAGACGGATCGTGGTGCGCAGCAGCGCGCTGATGAACCCCTGCACGGCGTGGCCCTCCCTAGTGCCTGATCGTTCTCGTTGTCATGCGCCGGCCGGCGGTTCCAGCCGGTATGCCCGCAGCTTAGGCCGCCGGGTGAGAAACCGGTAGATGAAGGTGAACCCGGGCCAGTTGTTGGTCTGCTTGCCGCTGGCGGTCATGTACCAGCTCTGGCAGCCCTGGCTCCAGACGCTGCGGCGGATCTGCCGCTGCAGCCAGCGGTTGAACCTGTTTTGCACTTCCGGGCGCACCTCCAGGCTGGCGAGCCGGCGCCGCTCCAGCGTAGCCAGGCATTGCATGACGTAGCCGATCTGGCTTTCCAGCATGTAGACGATGGAGCTGTGGCCGAGGTTGGTGTTGGGGCCATAGAGCAGGAACAGGTTCGGGAAGCCGGCCACGGTAATGCCCAGGTAGGCTTCGGCGCCGTCCCGCCAGGCTTCGTGCAGCTCCCGCCCGTCCCGGCCGGTAATGGTCATCGGCGCCAGGAATTCGGTGGCCTTGAAGCCGGTGCCGTAGACGATGGCGTCGACCGGATGCTCGCGGCCGCTGGCGTTGACGATGCCGTGCGCGCGCACCTCGCGGATGGCGTCGGTCACCACCTCCACGTTCGGCCGGGTCAGTGCCGGGTAGTAGTCGTTGGCGAGCAGGATGCGCTTGCAGCCCATCGGGTAGTCCGGCACCAGCTTGGCCCGCAGCATCGGGTCCGGCACGCTGCGGCGCAGGTAGTGCGCCCAGCGCCATTTCATGACCCGCATCACGGCGGTGAGCAGAGTGAAGCCGAACACCCGGGTTTCGTAGAGGGAATAGATCTTGGCGCGGCTGATCCTGTGCAGCAGCGGGAAGCGGCGCAGCAGCCGCTGCTCCCAGGGCCGGTAGGGGCGGTCCGGCTTGGGCAGCACGTACGGCGCCGAGCGCTGGAACAGCGTCAGTTGCGCCGCCTGCGTGGCGAGACGCGGCACGAACTGGATGG
Organism: Ectothiorhodospiraceae bacterium; assembly: GCA_029263635.1. Taxonomy (GTDB): domain Bacteria; phylum Pseudomonadota; class Gammaproteobacteria; order Nitrococcales; family AK92; genus JAAYIK01. Next base: position 1,409 of record JAJUFY010000382.1, read on the forward strand.
CAGAGGCGCCGGTGCCGATTACCGCCACCCGCTTGCCGGCAAAGTCGTAATCGTGGTCCCAGCGCGCCGAGTGGAAGCTCTTGCCCTGGAAGCGCTCCAGGCCGGGCAGGTCCGGATAGGCGGGGCGGTTGAGCTGACCGCAGGCGGTGACCAGCACCTGTGCGTCGAACCGTGCGCCGGACGAAGTTTCGATGGTCCAGCGCTGGCTGCGCTCGTCGAAGCGGGCGGCGCGCACCTCGGTGTTGAAGCGGATGTGCGGCAGCAGGTCGTACTGGTGCGCGCAGTGGCGCAGGTAGTCGAGGATCTCGGCCTGTGGCGCGAAGCGGTACGACCAGTCGAACTTGGGTTCGAAGGAGTACGAATAGAGGTGCGAGGGCACATCGCAGGCGGCACCAGGGTAGGCGTTGTCGCGCCAGGTGCCGCCGAGCTCGGCGGCCTTCTCCAGGATCACGAAATCGTCGATGTCGGCCTGCTTGAGCCGGATCGCCATCCCCAGGCCGCCAAAGCCGCTGCCGATGATGGCGATTCGAACGGACGTCGCCGGGATAGGGGACATGGATACTCCTTATATCAGCAGTGCGACAGCAGGCATGTTGTCTTTCCTGTCATTGCGATGAGCGACAGCGACGACGCAATCTCGAGACGGGGGCACCTTTGTCTAACAGCACTTCGCCGTCTCGAGATCGCCACGGCTGCTTAGCAGCCTCGCGATGACGTGCCAAAACCTGCCCCCACAGTCCCCCATCGTCATTGCGAGGAGGCGTAAGCCGACG
>JAJUFY010000472.1 GCA_029263635.1 Ectothiorhodospiraceae bacterium
ACCAGCACCAGCACCAGGCTCAGCAGCGCGAGGGCGGTGGTGGCCAGGTGCAGGTCGGGCAGGGCCAGTAGCAGCCGCCAGAATTTCTCGTGGAAGTGCGCGCCCTGGGGAGCCTCGATGCCGAAGAAGTACTGCCACTGACCGACGAAGATGATGACGCCGATGCCGGCCGTGAAGCCGATCACCACCGGGTCTGGGATGTACTTGATGATGCCGCCGAGCCGTGCCCAGCCGAGCACCAGCAGGATGATGCCGGCCATCAGCGTGGCGATCTGCAGGCCGCCGATGCCGTGCTCGGCGGTGATGCCGGCCAGGATGACGATGAAGGCCCCGGTGGGGCCGGCGATCTGGACCCGGCTGCCGCCGAAGATGGAAACCGCCAGGCCGGCAACGATGGCGGTATAGAGACCCTGTTCGGGAGTGGCTCCTGAGGCGATGGCGAAGGCCATGGCCAGCGGCAGGGCGACGACGCCGACGATCATGCCGGCAATGATGTTGGGAAGAAGATGTTCGCGGCGGAACAGGCCTGCGCGATAGGCCTCGAGCAGCGCGATCAAGGACGCTCACCTCACGTAGTGGTAAAGGAGCTGCAGCCGCCGGGGACGGCGGCCGTCGAGACTCTGAAGGGACCGCCTAATATTAGCATCAAATGTGCACCATATGTTAATCGTATGTGCATGTTTTGGTATGCTGCCGGCCAGCGATGCAGTGGAAGATAGTTTCATGGAACGCAAGACAGCCCGCCTGACCGTGCTGATCGACCCCAGCAAGAAGAAGGCTTTCGAGCGGCTGTGCGCAGCGCAGGATCTCACGCCGTCCCAGGTGGTGCGTCAGCTGATCCGCGACTACCTGCAGCAGCACGGCGTCACCTACAGCACCCAGAGCACGGTCGGGCGCCCGGAGGAATAGGCCCGGCAGGCCGTTACTCCGGCCGGTAGCGTCGATGCAGCCGGCCGATCGTCGCTGCCATGTCCTCCGCGACGCCTGCCTGCTGGGCATGCTGCGGCCAGTCGCCGATAGCGGCGTCCACCTCGGCAATGATGCGCTTGGCGCGGGGCAGGGTGATGCGGAAGCGGTCGGCGACGGTCAGAAAGTCCTCGAGCGTGATGTCCCGCCGCTTGCCATTGACGCTCATCTGGTGCTGGTGCGTCCAGACGCCGTGTTCGTTGTAGGCGAAAGTGACGTCGAAGGCCGGCGACAGCGACCAGCGGCCGCTCCTGTCCATCAGGAAGGCGATGTTCTTGGTGTGATCGTCCTGATTGCGGGCGGCGACGTTGAACACCATGCGCCGGAACTGCTGCTCCAGCGCCGCCTTGCCCAGCCCCAGCCGCTCGATCACCGCCAGCGCCTGCTCATAGCCGTAGGCACCGGCGGCGTTGAAGTCGTAGTGGGCCAGCGCGCACAGCGACTGCATGTGGAGGCGCGCGCCGTCGTCGGTGCGGTCGAAGCGGCGGGTCATGAAATGCGCGCGGCCGTTCTCCCGCAGCAGCCGGGATTCGTTCATGTCGATGCCGGCCGCGCGCGCCATCCGGTAATAGCCGTATTCGATCAGGC
>JAJUFY010000479.1 GCA_029263635.1 Ectothiorhodospiraceae bacterium
AAATCATCCCGCCCAGGGTGGTGCTAATCGTGCTGGGCGATCAGCTCAGTGTGTCGGTCGGGGATCTGTTCCGCGGCGCACTGGTTCCCGGCTTGATTCTCGCCGGGCTCTACGGGGTTTACGTTCTCGGTTACTCGTGGTTGCGTCCTCAGGCAGGGCCGGCGTTGCCGGCGTCGGAGCGGCCGGCTGATATGGGCGTGCTGCTGCGGCGGACCTTGTTGGTCATGGTGCCGCCGCTGCTACTCATTCTGCTGGTCTTGGGGTCGATCTTCGCGGGGGTGGCTACACCCACTGAAGCCGGCGCTTTCGGTGCAATCGGTGCGACCTTGCTGGCGGCGCTCAACCGGCGACTGAGCTGGAAAGCACTGTCCAGTTCCCTGGACGGCACGCTGCGATTGACCACTATGGTGCTGATGATCCTCGTCGGCTCGCGCGCCTTCAGCTTGGTGTTCCGCGGTTTCGACGGCGATCTGTGGGTCGAGGACATGCTGACCTCGCTACCGGGCGGGGAGTTGGGCTTCCTCATCCTCGCGGGGCTGGTCATCTTCGTGCTCGGCTTCTTCATCGATTTCTTCGAGATCGCCTTTATCGTGTTGCCGCTGCTGGCGCCGGCCATGCATTACCTGGGCATAGACCCAGTATGGTTCGGCATTCTGGTAGCGATGAATCTGCAGACCTCGTTTCTAACGCCGCCCTTCGGCTTCTCGCTATTCTTCCTGAAAGGCGTGGCGCCGCCGGGCGTGAGCACTGTGGATATTTACCGAGGGGTGATCCCTTTTATTTTTATCCAGCTGATCGCTTTATCGCTGGTGTACGCCTTCCCGCAATTGGTACATTGGATCACGCGATAATTCATTAAAAAGGCTCAAATAAGAGTCTCGTAGACCCTATGGAGGAGGTTTCGGTGAAACGACGTAATTTCATCAAGGCTGCGGCTTTGGGTACGGTCGGAGCGGCGGCCGCGACCGCGCCTTACGTGCATGCCGAGTCGAACCCGCGCATTCGCTGGCGCATGGCCACCAGTTGGCCGACCAGCCTCGGCACGCTCTGGGGCGGTGCCGAGGACTTCGCCGAGCGGGTCAGCGAACTCACCGGCGGGCGTTTCCGGATTCGCCCCTATGCGGCGGGCGAGCTGGTGGGCGGCCTGCAGGTGCTTGACTCTGTCCAGACCGGCACCGTGGAGTGCGGCATCAGCGCTTCTTACTACTTCACGGGCAAGGAGCCCACGCTCGCCATCGACACCGCGCTGCCGTTCGGCATGACGACGCGCATGCAGAGCGCCTGGATGTACTACGGCGGCGGCAGCGAGCTGATGAACAAGGAAGTGTTCTCCAACTTCGGCATCGTCGCCTTTCCGGTCGGTAACACCAACGCGCAGATGGCCGGCTGGTTCCGCAAGGAAGTGCCGGATCTAGCCTCCCTCAAGGGGCTGAAGATGCGCATTCCCGGCATGGGCGGCGAAGTGATGGCGCAACTGGGCGTGAACGTGCAGACGCTGGCAGCGGCGGAG
>JAJUFY010000250.1 GCA_029263635.1 Ectothiorhodospiraceae bacterium
CGGTCGCCATAGGGCCGCTGATGCAGAAGATAGCCGCGTTCGAGCTGATGTCGACGCTGTTCCATGCGGCCGGCCGTCCCTTGCTAGAAAACCGTCACTCCTCGTAGCCCAGCGAACGCAGCGCCTGACGGTCGTCGGACCAGCCCTCGCGCACCTTCACCCACAGTTGCAGGAAAACCTTGCGGCCGAAGAGCCGCTCCATCTCGTGCCGCGCATCCCTGCCGATGCGCTTGAGCAGCTCGCCGCCCTTGCCGATGACGATCGCCTTCTGCCCCGGCCGCTCGACCCAGATGATCGCCGATACCCGCGCCAGCCGCTCTTCCATCTCCAGCGCTTCGATCTGCACCGTGATGGCATACGGCAGCTCCTGACCCAGGGCCCGCATCAGCTGCTCGCGGACCAGCTCGGCGGCACGGAAACGGTCACCGCGGTCGGTGACCTGCTCCTCCGGGAACAGCTGTGGCGATTCCGGCAGCAGCTTGACGAAAGCGGCCTCGAGCTCGGCCAGGTTGGTCCCGCGCCGGGCCGAGGTCGGCACGATCTCGGCAAAATTGGCCTTGCGCGACAGCTCTGCAAGATGCGGCAGCAGCAGGCTCTTATCCTGGATGCGGTCGACCTTGTTCACCACCAGCACCAGCGGCGCCCCGGCTTTGCGCGCCTTGCTCAGGGCCAGCTCGTCATCCTCGGTCCACTGCAGGCCATCGACCACGAAGGCGACCGCATCCACATCGGCCAGGGCATCGACGGCGGTGCGATTCAGATAGCGGTTCATCTCCCTCGGCGTCCGCGCATGCATCCCCGGGGTATCGACATAGATGATCTGCGCATCCGGCAGGTGACGGATGCCGAGGATGCGATGCCGGGTGGTCTGCGGCTTGCGCGAGACGATGGCGACCTTCTCGCCGACCAGCCGGTTGATCAACGTCGACTTGCCGACGTTCGGACGCCCAACCAGGGCCACGAATCCCGCACGGTATGGAACCGTCATGTCGCTACTCACTGCTGCCTGCCCCGTTCACCCAGCAGCAGCGCCAGCATCGCCTCGGCAGCCTGCTGCTCGGCCTGCCGGCGACTGCCGCCCTCGCCCTCGGTCGACAGATCGGTGCCGTCGACCGTGCAACGCACCCGAAACAGCTGGTCATGCGCTTTGCCGGTCACGCTCAACACCTCGTACGTCGGCAGCGGCCGACGGTGTCCCTGCAGATACTCCTGCAGGCGGGTCTTGCCATCCTTGAGCTCGGAGGCAGCCGGCAGGCGACCGAGACGCTCCTGGTACAGCCGCTGGATGAGGCTGCGGCACGCCTCGAAGCCGCCATCCAGGTAAACCGCGCCGAGCACTGCCTCCAGCGCGTCGGCAAGGATGGATTCGCGCCGGTGACCGCCGCTTTTCAACTCGCCGCTGCCCAGTCGCAGATGTTCGCCCAGTTGCAGCTCGCGGGCCAGCTCGGCGAGGCTCGGCCGGTTCACCAGGCTTGCCCGCAGGCGGCTCAGCGCGCCTTCGGTTTCCTGCGGGCAGCGCTGATAGAGCTCGTCGGCGACGATGAAATTGAGCACGCTGTCTCCCAGAAACTCCAGCCGTTCGTTATTGCGGCTGTTGGCACTACGGTGCGTCACCGCCTCCGCCAGCAGGTCGGCGTTGCGGAAGCGGTAGCCGAGGCGAACCTCGAGTTTATGCAGTTCCTGGTTCAAGAGCGGATCGTCACCCTGTTGCGGAAATGATCGGTTCCAGCGGCCGCGCTAGCGGATCTTCTTGCCGATACGGGTCCAGTTGACCCCAAAGCCTTCCGGATCCCAGCTCATCCAGATCAGGAAGGCGCGGCCGACCATGTTTCCGGCCGGCACCGGCCCCCAGAAGCGGCTGTCGCTGCTGCGATCGCGGTTGTCGCCCATCACGAAATAATTGCCCGGCGGGACTTCGTACTCAAAATCGCGGTCAGGGCTCGCGGCATTGATGACGATCGGATGGACAACGTCGTTCAGCCACTCCCGCTTGAGCAGCGCATCCGGCTCCTGCTCCGGCCCGGTATACCGCCCCAGGTCCATCTGCCGGATCGGCTCGCCGTTCACGTACAGCCGCTTGTCGCGATAGACGATATGGTCGCCAGGGACGCCGATGACCCGCTTGATGTAATCCTGCGAGGTATCCAGAGGATAGCGGAACACCACCACGTCGCCGCGTTTCGGCTCGCCGAAGTCGATGATCTCCTTGTGCAGCACCGGCAGCCGCAGCCCGTAGCTGAACTTGTTGACGAGGATGAAGTCGCCGTTGTAGAGCGTCGGAATCATCGAGCCGGAAGGTATGCGGAACGGCTCGAACAGGAACGAGCGGATCACCAGCACGGCGAGGATCACAGGGAACAGCGAACGTCCCAGATCGATCCACCAGGCAAGCTCGATCGGGCTGGCGTCGTCGACCGGCAATGGCTGGCCGCCGGCGCGGCGCTGCCGCCACTTGTCCCAGCCCCAGACCACGCCGGTGACGACGGTCAGCACCACCAGCAGAAGCTCGAAATCCAGACTCATGAGCCGCGACCCCGTTATTTGTTATCGACCTGCAAGACCGCAAGGAAGGCCTCTTGCGGGATTTCCACCCGGCCCACCTGCTTCATGCGTTTCTTGCCGGCTTTCTGCCGTTCCAGCAGCTTCTTCTTGCGGGTGATGTCGCCGCCATAGCACTTGGCGGTGACGTTCTTGCGCATCGCCTTGACCGTCGAGCGGGCGATGATCTGCCCGCCGATGGCGGCCTGGATGGCGACTTCGAACATCTGCCTCGGGATCAGGTCCTGCAACCGCTCGGTCAGCTCCCGGCCGCGCGATTGGGCATGCTCGCGATGCACGATAATGGACAGCGCGTCGACCCGCTCGCCGTTGATCAGCACGTCGAGCTTGACCAGCTTGCCCGGCTCGAAGCGTTTGAATTCGTAATCGAAGGAGGCGTAACCGCGGCTGACCGACTTCAGCCGGTCGAAGAAGTCCAACACCACCTCGCTCATCGGCAGCTCCCAGTTGAGCGACACTTGGTTGCCGACGTAGAGCATGTCCTTCTGCACGCCGCGCTTCTCCACGCACAGCGTGATGACATTGCCGACATATTCCTGCGGCACCAGGATATTGGCCTGGATGATGGGCTCGCGGATCTCCTCGATCTCGTTGACCGGCGGCAGGTTCGCCGGGTTGGAGACATACAGCGTCTCGCCCTTGACCGTGACCACCTCGTAGATCACGGTGGGCGCGGTGGTGATCAGGTCGATGTCGTACTCGCGCTCGAGCCGCTCCTGCACGATCTCCATGTGCAGCATGCCGAGGAAACCGCAGCGGAAGCCGAAACCCAGCGCCTGCGAGGTCTCCGGCTCGAAGTGCAGGGCGGCATCGTTCAGCCGCAGCTTCTGCAAGGCTTCCCGCAAATCTTCGTATTCATCGGAATTGATCGGGAAGAAGCCGGCGAACACCCGCGGCTGCGCCTGCTTGAAGCCGGGCACCGGCTCGGCGGCGGGCCGGGCGGGATGGGTAATGGTGTCGCCGACCGGGGCGCCGTCGATGTCCTTGATGCCGGCGATCACGAAGCCGACCTGGCCGGAAGTGAGCTGGTCCTTCTGTACCTGCTTGGGGGTGAAAATCCCCACCTGATCGACCTGATGATCGCGGCCGGTCGACATGATCCGGATCTTGTCGCCCTTCTTCAGGACGCCGTCGTATACCCGGACCAGCGACACCACGCCAAGGTAGTTGTCGAACCAGGAGTCGATGATCAGCGCCTTCAGCGGCCCGTCC
>JAJUFY010000303.1 GCA_029263635.1 Ectothiorhodospiraceae bacterium
ATGCTGAAGCTGACGCGCTGGAGGATCGGCCGGTCCGGCCGGTAGGCGAAGCTCACATCGTCGAACTCGATGCTGCCGCCCCGGATCGCCAGCGGAGCGGCGCCTGGCGCGTCCACCACCGCCGGCCGCTCGCCGAGCAGCTTGAACATGCGCTCGATATCCACCAGCGCCTGACGGATCTCGCGGTAGACGAAGCCGAGGAAGTTGAGCGGGATGAACAGCTGGATCATGTAGGCGTTGACCATTACCAGATCGCCCAGCGTCAGCTCCCGCGCCACCACCTGCCGGGCCGCCATGATCATCATCACGGTGACGGCGGCGGCGATGATCAGCGCCTGGCCGGCGTTGAGCGCGGCCAGCGATACCCTGTTCTTGAGCCGGGCCTGCTCCCACTGCGCCAGGTCGCGGTCGTACTGGGCCGCCTCGAAATCCTCGTTGTTGAAGTACTTGACCGTCTCGTAGTTGAGCAGGCTGTCGATGGCGCGGGTATTGGAGCGGTTGTCGAGCGCGTTCGACTCGCGCACGAAGCGGGTGCGCCATTCGGTCACCACCACCGAGAACACGACATAGAGCAGGATCGACAGGATCACCACGCCGACGTACTGCCAGTCGAAGGCCGCCAGCAGCACCGCCGCCACCAGCACGATCTCCAGCAGCGTCGGGATGATGTTGAACAGCATGAAGCGCAGCAGGAAGCTGATGCCGGTGGTGCCGCGCTCGATGTCGCGCGCAAGCCCGCCGGTGCGGCGCGACAGATGAAAATTCAGTTCCAGCTTGTGCAGGTGCTGGAACACCTGCAGCGATACCCGCCGCATGGCCCGCTCGGCCACCCGCGCGAACACCGCATCGCGCAGCTCGCCGAAGGCGGTGGCCCCAAAGCGCAGCAGGCCGTAGCCCAGCAGCAGCGCCAGCGGCACCGCCACTACCTGCGCCGCCTGGGTGTCCAGGTCGTCGACGATGTGCTTGAGCACGATCGGCACGGCGACGTTGGCGAGCTTGGCCGCCACCAGACAGGCCAGCGCCAGCGCCACCCGGCCGGGGAACTCCAGCAGATAGGGCACGAGACTGGCGATCACGCCCCAGTTGGGGCGCTGCTTGGCATGGTCGCTGACGAGGGATCGGCGCATGGTTCTCCAACCCGAGACAAGCGGCGGGGCGAGCAGCATAGCAGCCCCGACCGGCGCGGACATGCAGCCGGCCCGATCCGGATGCAACGGCAGCGGGTCGTGCCATTCGGCGCGCGCTGCTGGCAGAATAGCGCGGTGCTGCACTGCCGCAACCGGCGGCCGGTGCGATAGGAACGATTGAACGAGGAGTGCCAGAGGTGGCAAGTCTCTCCAAGCTTCTGGAACTGTTCGAGCTGGAACAGATCGAACAGAACATCTTCCGTGGCATCAGCGACGACCTGGGCTTCCGCCAGCTGTTCGGCGGCCAGGTGCTCGGGCAGGGCCTGATGGCCGCCGCCCGGACCGTCGATCCGGAACGGCAGGCGCATTCGCTGCACGCCTACTTCCTGCGCGCCGGCGATGCCCATGCGCCCATCGTCTATCAGGTCAACCGCACCCGCGACGGCCGCAGCTTCAGCACCCGGCACGTGCTGGCCATCCAGCACGGGCGGCCGATCTTCGATCTGTCGGTGTCGTTCCAGGTGCCGGAGGACGGCTTCGAGCACCAGGACAGCATGCCGGAGGGCATTCCGGAACCGGAGACCCTGAAAAGCCAGCAGGAAATCTACGCCGCCTCCGACCGCGTGCCGGAAGAACTGCGCGAGCAGATGACGCGGGTACGGCCGGTGGAGCTGCGGCCGGTGAATGTGATCGAGAAGTTCAATCCCGAGCCGCAGGAACCGCTCAAGTACATCTGGTTCCGCGCCGCCGGCGGCGTGCCGGACGATACCCGCCTGCATCAGGCGGTGCTGGCCTACGCCTCCGACTTCGAGCTGCTGGGCACCTCCATGCTGCCGCATGGCGTGTCCTTCATCCAAAACGACATCCAGGCGGCGAGCCTGGACCACGCGCTGTGGATCCACCGGCCGTTCCGGGTCGATGAGTGGCTGCTGTACTGCATGACCAGCCCGAATGCCTCCAACGCCCGCGGCCTCGCCAGCGGCCGGATCTTCAGCCGCGACGGCCGGCTGGTGGCGAGCGTCATGCAGGAAGGCCTGACCCGCAAGCTGAGCGAGCCGCGGAAGCCGCGCGGCTGAGCCTGCCGCGCCGCAATCCGCAACGGCCATGCCCGAGCACGACATTGCCGACCTGATCCGGCTGTTCGACGACGAATTCCGCGCCAGCCACAACACCGTGCTGGTGCGCGGCGGCGACGAGCCGATCTACCTGCCGGCCGACGAGCAACACCCGCAGCACCGGGTGATCTTCGCCCATGGCTTCTACGCCAGCGCCCTGCACGAGATCGCCCACTGGTGCATCGCCGGCCCCGAGCGCCGGCTGCTGGTGGACTACGGCTACTGGTACCGGCCTGACGGCCGTACCGAAGCCGAGCAGGCCGAGTTCGAGCGGGTGGAGGCGCGGCCGCAGGCGCTGGAATGGGCGTTCTCGCTGGCCGCCGGCTTCCGCTTCAATGTCAGCGCCGACAACCTCTCCGGCGCCCCGGTCGACCTCGCCGCCTTCCGCCGCCGGGTCTACGGCGAGCTGTGCCGCTACTGGCAGCAGGGCCTGCCGCCCCGGGCACAGCGCTTCTTCAACCGGCTGCGCGATTTCTACGGCACCGAGCCGCGGCTGCCGGAGGCGCCGGACTGACAGATGCTGGCGTGGGCTTCGGCCACGGCAACGTTCGGGACTCGTGCCTGCAAGCGCCGTTCTGCCGCGTTTAGCGGGCGGCACCGGTAGGAGCGACGTCCCCGTCGCGATTCTTGTCTTTCCCGGTTCTTCCCTGATTACCCAGCAGTGCGCTTCGCTGTTCTCGAATCGCGAACGGCACTTGAAACATTTAAGAGCAAGTGCGGTTGGTATTTTTTGGCCGTCTTGTTCGGTGCCTG
>JAJUFY010000291.1 GCA_029263635.1 Ectothiorhodospiraceae bacterium
GCCGGCCGAGCCGCGCAGCCGCAAGGTGAGCACCGCGCTCAAGGCCTACGCCAAGCTGGCCACCAGCGCCGACCGCGGCGCCGTCCGCGATCTCTCGCTGCTGGACGACTGACAGTCCCGCATTCGGCCTGCCCCGGCGGCTGGACACTGCTGCCGGGGCGCCTCTCCCAGACCGCTTTCCCAGGATCGCCGGGTGCGGCGCCACACCTTCCGTTCGGCCGATTCGCCCCAACCATGGCAGTAGTTTTCCGGACTGCCATGATTCGATGATCAAGCATCAGCCGACTCCCAACGGTTTTCAGCACGCTCCTGCCGTGCGTTTCGAAGCGCAGCGACTGCGCGACCTGTATTCCCTCAAGGTGCTCGATACCAGTGCCGAGGAGCGCTTCGACCGCTATACCGAGCTGGCCGCCGACCTGTTCGAGGTGCCGATCGCGCTGGTCTCTCTGGTGGACGAGCATCGGCAGTGGTTCAAGGCGGCCAGGGGTGTGGAACAGCGCGAAACCGAACGCAGCATTTCCCTATGCGGCCATGTCGTGGCTGCCGATGAGCCGCTGGTGATCCCGGACGCGCTGCGCGACCCGCGCTTTGCAGGCAATCCGCTGGTCGACGGAGAGCCGCGCATCCGTTTCTATGCCGGGATACCGCTGCACGGTCCGACCGGTGCGCCGGTCGGCAGCTTCTGCATCATCGACCACGAACCGCGCCAGCTGACGGAGCGTCAGCTTGGCCTGCTCAGGCAACTGGCCGGGCTGGTCGAGAGCGAGCTGCAGCAGCAGTACAAGATCGAACAGCTGCGTCGGGACATCGAACGCAATGCCTATTACGACCCGCTGACATCGCTGCCCAACCGCCGGCTGCTGACCGACCGGCTCGAATACGCCCTGCAGCTCGCCGGCGAGCGGCAGCAGCGGGTAGTGGTGGCGCTGCTCGACATCAACAGCTTCGGTACCTTCAACCGGGTGTACGGGCGGGAGACCGGCGACGAGCTGCTGCGGGCGATCGCCTCCCGGCTGAGCCGCGAGTTCCCGCCGCCCTACGTCGTCGGCCGCTGGCGCGACGACCATTTCATGCTGATGGAATTCGGCGACAACGAGGCCGACGCGCCGCTGGGCGAGCGGATTCTGCGCTGCCTCGCAACACCGTTTCAGGTCGGCGAGCGCTCGCTGTCGGTGAGCGCCAAGGTCGGGGTCAGCGTCTATCCGGACGATGCCCAGGATGCGCACGATCTGATCCAGCATGCCATCGTTGCCATGCGCGCCAAGCGGCTGCTGGCCGACAGCACCCTGACGCTGTACACCCCGTCGCTGGAAATCGGCCGGACTCGTCGCTACAACCTGCTCCGGCGGTTGCGGCGCGCCGTCAGCGATGACCAGCTTGCGGTCGCCTTCCAGCCGGAAATGGGTGTGCGCAGCGGGCGCCTGGTCGGCGCCGAAGCCTTGCTGCGCTGGACCGATCCGGAGCTGGGGCCGGTTTCCGCCGCGGAGGCCGCCGAACTTGCCGAGCAGACCAGCACCATTCACGCCCTGGGGGAGCGCGTGCTGCGGACCGCCTGCCGGGAAGCGGCCCGCTGGCGGCGCAGCGATGGCACCAGGCTGGAACTGGCCGTCAACCTCACCGCGGCGCAGCTGCATCGGCCCGACCTGGTGAATCTGGTGATCGACGTGCTCAATGAGGCCAGCCTCGCCGGGGAACAGCTGGTGCTGGAGGTGACCGAGCGCTCGGTGGTGGAAGACGTCGACACCGTCGTCGATCGCATGCAGGCGCTCAGGCCGCTCGGCGTCCGGTTCGCCATCGACGACTTCGGGACGGGCTATTCGTCCTTCGCCTATCTGGCCCAGCTGCCGGTCAGCCGGCTCAAGATCGACCGCAGCTTCGTCACCGCCATCAACGATGGCGCCGAGGCGGCCAAGGTGGTGGCCGGCATCGTCGAGCTGGCCCATGGCCTGCGGCTCGACGTGGTGGCCGAAGGCGTCGAGAACGCCGGGCAGCTCGCGCTGCTGCAGGAGATCGGCTGCGACCTGATCCAGGGCTACTATTACAGCCCGCCGCTGGCACCGGATGAGTTCCTGCGGTTCATGGAATCGCACTGATCCGGCGGCCGGGCACGGGCCGGGAGCGACTCCAGAAAGTCTGGCGGAACGGCGGCAGGCCTGTCCCGGCATCGCACTGCCGGCCTCGCCCTACGGCAACTGCTTGTGACGTTTCAATCACTTGCAGCGCCTGGCGAAAATTTCGCCAAACCGTCACCCGCCCTTTGCCGACCATCACTTGGCAGGCCTTTCCCGAGCTCCTCCACAGGCTTATCCACAGATCCTGGGGATAACCGGGCGTTCTGCTGCGTCGCGATCGTCACAGGCCTTCGGCTGGCGTTTGCCTGCCCCAAGTCGCACCCCATGTTGCTAGCTGGCGAGGCGGCGTCATGAGGATGCACGAGTATGGCCGGGTATGACCGAAGTTCGGTGGTCGCCAGCTCCCTGTGGATGGTCGGCATCAGCCTGGTCCTGTTCTTTCTGCCGGCGTTCAATGGGGTGATCGGCGGCATTGTCGGCGGCTATAAGGCCGGCACGCCGCGCCGCGCGCTGTCGGCCGCGGTGCTGCCTGCGATCGCGGTGCTGTTCGGCGTCTGGGGACTGATGGCGGCTTTCGATCATGCCGTGATCGGCTTCATCTCGGGCATCGCCGCCGGCATCTGGGCCGTCTTTTCCAGCATCGGGCTGTTCATCGGCGCCTTGATCGGCGGGGCGATCGCCCCAAGCCGCGCCCATATCTGAACCGCAGCGGCCCTGCGGCCGCCGGAGGCATCGCGGAAGGAGGAACTGACGTGCCGCCCATCAACGTAGGCATCCCCGATCCGGAATTGAAGAATTCGCCCATCCTGGAGCCGATCGCTGATGAGGAACCGCCGCCGGTGGTCGACGAAACCGGCTTCGTCGGCTGCTATTTCAACGACCAGCGCTTCGACCACGGCACTTACGTGCGGAGCGGCGACCAGCTGCTGCGCTGCGAGCATGGCGTCTGGATCGTCGTCCAGCCCGACGACCTGTAGCCGCCGGGCCCGGACATCCGGCCGGGCAGCCTGCCCATCACGCCCGGCAGGCTGCGGCCGGCCGCGTCAGTGCACCGTCGCTCCCGGTTGCATGACCACCTTCACGCAGCCGTCCTGCTTGTCGCGGAACAGCC
>JAJUFY010000211.1 GCA_029263635.1 Ectothiorhodospiraceae bacterium
CCAAGACGCTCAAGCGAATCTTCCCGGGCGAGCAGATGCACTTCCTGATCCAGGACGGCGAACTGCTGGCGATGCGCTACCCCGTCGACGAAAGCGTCACCCTGCATATCGACCGCGTCGACGACCGGTTCGAAACCTCGCTGGTCGCCACCCCACTCGAGAAGCGCATCGCGCACGCCACCGCCACCATCGACAGCTCCCTGTACGCCGCCGGCAAGACCGCCGGCCTGAGCGATGCGCTGATCATGCAGATGGCCGATATCTTCGGCTGGGACGTGGACTTCGCCCTGGACATCCGCGCCGGCGACCGTTTCTCGCTGCTGTTCGAGGAACTGTATCGCAACGGCGAAAAAGTCCGCGACGGCAGCATCGTCGCTGCCGAGTTCGTCAACCGCGGCCGCACCTTCCGTGCCGTCAGCTTCGTCGATGACGAGGGCAACCGCGAGTTCTACTCGCCCGATGGCAAGAGCATGCGCAAGGCCTTCCTGCGCTCGCCTGTGGACTTCCGCCGCATCAGCTCCGGCTTCAACCCCAACCGGCTGCATCCCAAACTCGGCGTCAGGCGCCCGCATCGAGGCGTCGATTATGCGGCTGCCACTGGAACGCCGATCCGGGCCGCCGGTGACGGCAAGATCGTCCACCTCGGCTGGAAGGGCGGCTATGGCCGCACCATCATCATCCAGCACGGCAGCAAGTACAGCACGCTGTACGCCCACATGTCCGCATACGCCAAGGGCCTGACCACCGGCAGCAGGGTCCGGCAGGGGCAGATCATCGGCTACGTGGGCAGCTCCGGGCTCGCCACCGGCCCGCATCTGCATTACGAGTTCCTGGTCGACGGCGTCCACCGCAATCCGGTGACGGTGCCGCTGCCGGAAGCGCAGCCGATCGCCAAGCGCCTTATGCCGGCCTTCCTGGAGCAAACCGCGCCGCTGGTTGCCCAGCTCGATGTGCTGAGCCGGACGGAAGTCGCGCTGCAGCAAAAGCCGCAGGAGTAATCCCCGTCATGGCCGAGCATTACATCGGCCTGATGTCCGGCACCAGCGTCGATGCCATCGACGCGGCGCTGGTCCGGTTTGATCCGCGGCCGAGCGTGGTCGCCGCCCGCTCCTTCCCTCTGGCTCGCGACCTTCGTGCCCGGCTGCGCGCGATCACCGACCAGACGCCGCTCGGGATCGCCGCCCAGCTGGATGTCGAACTGGGCCGGCTGTTCGCCGCCGCGGCACTGGAACTGCTGCGCGACGCCGGCCTGCCACCCGCCGCCGTCCGCGCGATCGGCAGCCATGGCCAGACCATCTGGCACGCGCCGGCGTCCGAGCCGCCCTATACCCTGCAGATCGGCGACCCGAACGTGATCGCCGAACGGACCGGCATCACCACGGTCGCCGACTTCCGCCGCCGCGACCTCGCCGCCGGCGGCCAGGGAGCACCGCTGGTACCGGCCTTCCATCGAGAAGTGTTCGGCTCTCCCGCGGAAACGCGCTGCGTGCTCAATCTCGGCGGCATCGCCAATATCACGGTCATTAGCGAGGACGCCGTTCTCGGCTTCGACACCGGCCCGGCCAACACCCTGCTCGATAGCTGGATCGCCAGCCAGCGGGGTGATGCCTACGACGCCGCTGGCGCCTGGGCAGCCAGTGGACAGTGTTCGCCCGACCTGCTCGAGGCGCTGCTCGCCGATCCCTACTTCGCGCTGCCGGCGCCCAAGAGCACCGGCCCCGAACACTTCAGCCGCGCCTGGCTGCGGGAGCACCTGGCCGCCTTCCCGGGCCTGGCAGCGGAGGATGTGCAGGCAACGCTGGTGGAGCTGACCGCCCGAACGGTAGCCGCCGCCGTCCGGCAATATGCGGCCGGTGCAGCCAAGCTGCTGGTATGCGGTGGCGGCGTGCACAACCGGCTGCTCATGGCGCGCCTGACGGCGCTGCTGGCGCCCATGGAGGTCGCATCCACGGCCTCTGCGGGAATCGATCCGGACTTCGTGGAGGCCTGTGCCTTCGCCTGGCTGGCGCGCCAGCGCCTGGCAGAGCGCCCCGGCAACGTACCGACGGCCACCGGCGCGCGCGCGCCGGTGGTGCGGGGTGGGGTCTACAGCGGGAAGGTCTGAAGAAACCTCAGACGGCGAAGGACGACCCGCAGCCGCAGGTGGTCTCGGCGTTCGGATTGCGGATCACGAACTGCGCGCCTTCGAGATTCTCGACGTAGTCGATCTCGGCGCCCTCCAGATACTGCCCGCTCATCGGATCGACCAGCAGCGTAACGCCGTTCTTCTCGATGACGGTGTCGCCGTCCTCAATGCTCTCATCGAAGGTGAACCCGTACTGGAAGCCGGAGCAGCCGCCACCGGTGATATACACCCGCAGCTTGAGCTGGTCGTTCTGCTCCTCCTCGATGAGCTCCCGCACCTTGTCGGCGGCGGCATCGGTAAAGATCAGCGATACGTATTGTTCCTGAGCGACTTCCGTCATCTGTGGCCTCCACGTCGGCAGTCGTTACACATTGGGTCGTCACGCACTTAGGCAAGCGCGGAGCGTGCTAGTTCACGGCAACACCGCGGGGCTTTGCAGCGCCAGCGTCTCTTCCAGGCCAAGCATCAGGTTCATGTTCTGGATGGCCTGGCCGGAAGCGCCCTTGGTCAGGTTGTCGATCACCGACAGCACGATCACGGTGTCGCCGCTACGGTGCACCGCCAGCCGGCAGAGGTTGGTACCCCGTACCGATTTGGTATCCGGCAGTGCGCCGGCCGGCAGGACATCGACGAACGGCTCGCCGGCATAGCGCTGCTCGAACAGTGCCTGCAGATCCACGTCCCCGTGGACGAGCCCAGCGTAGACCGTGGCCTCCATGCCGCGAATCATCGGCAGCAGATGAGGCACGAACACCAGCCCAACCGACTGGCCGGCGATCTGCCGGAACTGCTGCGAAATCTCAGGATGATGGCGATGACCGGGCAGGCCGTAGACCGAGAAATTCTCTCCAGCTTCGCACAGCAGCGTGCGCACCTGCGCCTGCCGGCCGGCGCCGGATACACCCGACTTGGCATCGACCACCAGTTGCTTGGTATCAATCAGGCCACGCTCCAGCAAGGGCATGACGGCAAGCAGCGTGCAGGTCGGGTAGCAACCCGGGTTGGCGACCAGCCGCGCGCCACGGATCGCCTCGCGGTTGAGCTCGGGCAGGCCGTAGACCGCCTCCTCCAGCAGCTCCGGGCAAGCGTGCTCCTGCTTGTACCAGCGGCTCCATTCCTCGGCGTCCTTGAGCCGGAAATCCGGCCCCAGATCGATGACCTTGACGCCGCGGTCGAGCAGCTCCGGCACCGACTGCATGGCGGTACCGTGCGGCGTGGCGAAGAACACCACGTCGCATTCGGCAAGCTGCTCGATATCCGGATCGGTAAACGTGAGATCCAGCACCCCGCGCAGGCTCGGAAACATCTCTGCGACAGGCATGCCGGCGTTGCCGCGGGAGGTGATGACGGTCAGCCTGGCCTGCGGATGTACCGCCAGCAGGCGCATCAGTTCGACCCCGGTATAACCGGTGCCACCGACGATTCCGACCTTGTACATGCTTCACCTCCTGCCGCAGCGAGCTGGCTATTGTAGCGCGACGGCCCAGGCCGGCGCACGCAACCCTGGCATACTATGCGGCTGCCCTTGCCACTGGTCAGGCTGATTCCGGAGATTCGCGCTTGCGCCAGAGACTGTCCGGTCGACTTCAGCAACTTTGGGAACACTCCCGCCTCCGCCTGTCGGCGGCCGAGGCCGTCCTGCTGCTGTCGGTGCTCGGTACCGGCTGCGGGCTGGTCGCCGGTGCCGTGATCCTGTGCTTCCGGGCGGCGATCGACCTCGGGCAGCACCTGCTGCTGCCGGCCGGACCGGAATCCTACGAAGCACTGCCGCCGCTGTGGCGCCTGCTGTTCTCGACCCTTGGCGGCCTGCTGATCGGCCTCTACCTGTGGCGGCTGGCCACGCCGGCGGCACGGGAAGTCGGCGTCGCCCACGTCATCAAGCGGGTCGCCTACCACCAGGGCTACCTGCCGCTGCGCAATGCCGTCCATGGCTTCATCGGCGGCGTGCTTTCGCTGCTCAGCGGCCATTCGGTCGGGCGCGAAGGCCCCTCGGTGCATCTTGGCGCCGCCACCGGCAGCCAGCTCGGCCAGTGGCTGCGGCTGCCCAACAACAGCCTGCGCTCGCTGGTCGCCTGCGGCACGGCGGCCGCCATCGGCGCTTCGTTCAACACGCCGCTGGCGGGCGTCGCCTTCGCCATGGAAGTGGTTTTGATGGAATACACCATCGCCGGCTTCCTGCCGGTAATCCTGGCGGCAGTGAGTGCCACCGCGCTCATGCGGCTGTTCTATGGCCACGATCTGGCCTTCAGCGTCCCGCCCCTGCACATGGAGAGCCTGCTGGAAATTCCGTATTTTCTGCTGAGCGGGCTATTGATCGGCGCCCTGGCGGCCGGCTTCATCCAGCTGCTGCGCTCGATCGCGCGGCTGGCCTATGGCCGGGCGGTGGTGCTGCGCTGCCTGGCCGCCGGCATCG
>JAJUFY010000037.1 GCA_029263635.1 Ectothiorhodospiraceae bacterium
AGCGGGGCGAAAACATCGCGGCGAGGACGCCGCTCCTACCGATGCCAGCCGCCTCCTCTGTAGGAGCGTACGGCGGCCGCGAACAACCCCGGCCGATGACTAAAGGCGCGGCAGGGATGCCGCACCCACAAAGACTGTGCGTTCACCTGCCCGTCCTTTCGAAGTCACCTGGATCGGCCCATAATCGGCTCGGCCCCACAGGACGGTCGCCGCCCTCACCGTAAGTGAGAGCGTGCAATCCTGCGCCCGATTCCGGCAGTGGCGGGTGCAAACAGCGTGGCCGCATTACTGCTTACGCATTGCTTGAAGGACGTGCCATGAGTCAGGAACTGACTTGCTTCAAAGCCTACGATGTCCGAGGCCGGATTCCGGACGAACTCAATGAGGACATCGCCTACCGCATCGGCCGTGCCTACGCGGAATATCTGAAGCCGCAGCGGGTGGTGATCGGTCATGACATCCGCCTCTCGAGCCCGGCGATGAGCGAGGCCGTGGCACGCGGGTTGATGGACGGCGGCGCGGATGTCTACGACATCGGCCAATGCGGCACCGAGGAGGTGTACTTCACGACCTTCGATCAGGGCATGGACGGCGGTATCGCCATCACTGCCAGCCACAATCCGAAGGACTACAACGGCATGAAGTTCGTCCGCGAGCAGTCCAAGCCGATCAGCGGCGACACGGGGCTCAAGGACATCCGGCGGCTGGCGGAGGAAAACCGCTTTTCCGACGCGCCGCGGCGCGGGCAGTACCACACCTTCGACCACCGCGACCGCTACATCGCCCATCTGCTTGGCTATATCGATGTTTCCGCGCTCAAGCCGCTCAAGATCGTGGTCAATGCCGGCAACGGCGGTGCCGGGCACGTGATCGATGCGCTGGAGGGCCGCCTGCCGTTCAGTTTCGTCAAGGTGCACCACGAGCCGGACGGCCACTTCCCCAACGGCGTGCCCAACCCGTTGCTGGAGGAGAACCGCGGGCCGACCATCGAGGCGATCCGGCAGAGCGGCGCCGATATGGGCGTGGCCTGGGACGGTGATTTCGATCGCTGCTTCCTGTTCGACGAGAACGGCCGTTTCATCGAGGGCTACTACATCGTCGGCCTGCTGGCCGAGGCCTTCCTGCGCAAGCAGCCGGGCTCGAAGATCGTGCACGATCCGCGGCTGACCTGGAACACTATCGACATTGTCGAGCAGGGGGGCGGTGTGCCGGTCATGACCAAGACCGGGCACGCCTTCATCAAGGAGCGGATGCGCACGGAAGACGCCATCTACGGCGGTGAGATGAGCGCCCATCATTACTTCCGCGACTTCGCCTACTGCGATTCCGGCATGATCCCCTGGCTGCTGGTGGCCGAGCTCGTTTCGCAAACGGGCAGGCCGCTGTCGACGCTGCTGGACGAGCGCATGCGGCTTTATCCTGCGAGCGGCGAGATCAACCGCAGGCTCGCCGATCCGAAGGCGGTGCTGGCGGCGCTGGAAGACGCCTATCGCGATGACGCCAAGGGCATCGATTACACCGACGGGCTGAGCATGGAATTCGAGGCCTGGCGCTTCAATGTACGCGCTTCCAACACGGAGCCGGTCGTCCGGCTCAATGTCGAATCCCGCGGCGACGAGGCGTTGATGCGGGCGAAGACCGGGGAGCTGCTGCGGCGGATGGAGGCGTTTGCCTGAGCAGCGGAGTGATCGCCGCCCCTCTGGCCTCCGTCATTGCGAGGAGTGAATAGCGACCAAGCAATCTCGTAATAGTGGCACCATCATCGGGTGGCACGTCGTCATCCCGAGATTGCTTCGCTGCGCTCGCAATGACAGCCAGGGGGGAAATTGGCACCTCCCGTCTCGCGATGACGCGCAAGAGCCTGTCCACTATTCCTCTTGCAGTGTGCGGCAGGCACGCCCTCTATATGCGACTTCCGGTATGATTGCGTCGCCGGTTGGTTTGGGCAGCCAGCCGCCGCCCATATTGCCGCCAGGCAACGCCTTAACAACGAGATAACGAGCCAGCCAAATGAAGATCACGATTTTCGGGACGGGCTATGTCGGCCTGGTGACCGGGACCTGTTTTGCCGAAGTCGGCAATGACGTCGTCTGCATGGACGTCGACGAGAACAAGATCGCTCGCCTGAATAACGGTGAGATCCCGATCTACGAGCCCGGCCTCGAGGATCTGGTGCGCAGGAACCACAAGGCCGGCCGGTTGCGCTTCACCACCGATCCGGATGAAGCCGTCCGTCACGGTACCTTCCAGTTCATCGCGGTCGGCACGCCGCCGGATGAGGATGGCTCGGCCGACCTGCAGTACGTGCTGGCGGTGGCGCGCACCATCGCCGAGCGGATGGACGAGTACAGGGTCATCATCGACAAGTCCACCGTGCCGGTGGGTACCGCCGACCGGGTGCGCGAGCAGGTGCAGGCGGTGCTGCGCGAGCGCGGGGTCGATGTGCCGTTCGACGTGGTCTCCAATCCGGAATTCCTGAAGGAAGGCGCGGCGGTCGATGACTTCATGAAGCCCGACCGCATCATCGTCGGCACCGACAACCCCCGCACCACCGAGCTGCTGCGCGCGTTGTACGGGCCCTTCAACCGCAGCCACGACCGCCTGATCGCCATGGACATCCGCTCGGCGGAGCTGACCAAGTACGCCGCTAACGCTATGCTGGCGACCAAGATCAGCTTCATGAACGAGCTGGCCAACCTCGCCGAGCGGCTGGGGGCGGATATCGAGCAGGTGCGCATCGGCATCGGCTCCGATCCCAGGATTGGCTATCATTTCATCTACCCCGGCGCCGGTTATGGCGGCTCCTGCTTCCCGAAGGACGTGCAGGCGCTTGCCCGGACCGCGATGCAGGTCGACTATCGGCCCGAGCTGTTGCTGGCGGTGGAGGAGGTCAACCGGCGGCAGAAGGAGCTCTTGTTCAGCAAGATCCAGCGCTTCTTCGGCGATCTTAAAGGCCGTACCTTCGGCCTGTGGGGGCTGGCCTTCAAGCCCAATACCGACGACATGCGCGAGGCGCCCAGCCGGGTGCTGATGGAGGCTCTGTGGGAAGCCGGAGCCTCGGTGCGGGCCTTCGATCCGGAAGCGATGAACGAATGCCGCCGCATCTACGGCGAGCGCGCTGATCTGACGCTGTGCGATTCGCCGGAGGCGGTGCTGGACGGCGCCGACGCGCTGGTGATCGTGACCGAGTGGCAGCTGTTCCGCAGCCCGGACTTCCAGGCTATCCGCAAGGCCCTGAAGCAGCCGGTGATATTCGATGGCCGCAATCTCTACGATCCGGTGCAGATGGCAAAGGCGGGCTTCCGTTACTTCGCCATCGGCCGACCGGTGGTGGAGCCGCAGGCCTGAGCAGCACCGCCTCCTAATGTAGGTGCGTCGTTCCCGCCGCGCCGCTTAGGCATCGGCTGGGGTCGTTCGCGGCGAGGACGCCGCTCCTACAGAGGGGTTGTGGCACCGGTGGGAGCGACGTCCCCGTCGCGACAACACACCCTGGCCGCACTCGGGAGCGGGGCGAACACAGCGCGGCCGCCGTACGCTCCTACCGGTGCCATCCGCCTTTCCTGTAGGAGCGTACGGCGGCCGCGAATTGCCTTCCCCCTCACTCCTAGCTCCCTCTCCCGCAAGCGGGAGAGGGGAAGATTAAAGGCATCGCGGCGGGGACGCCGCTCCTACAACAGCGCCTCCCCCGGCGTTATCTTGCCGCCCTCCGGCGCCATCCCCACATCTCTAGGCACGATCGCCCGAGGCCGTGCTGGCGTCGCCAGTTCCGGCCGGCGCTGGAGGAATAACAATGATCGTGCCTGTCATCCTGTCCGGCGGGTCCGGCACCCGGCTGTGGCCGCTCTCGCGCAAGTACTACCCCAAGCAGTTCATCCCGCTCACCGGCGAGCGCACCCTGTTCCAGTACACCCTGGAGCGGCTCGGCGAGCTGGCCCGGCAGGCGCCGGTGCTGGTGGTCTGCAACCATGAGCACCGCTTCATGGTGGCCGAGCAGCTGCGCGGCCACGACCAGGCGCGCATCCTGCTCGAGCCGGTCGGGCGCAATACCGCGCCGGCGGTGGCAGCGGGGGCGCTGGAGGCGCTGAAGGACGATGAAGATGCCGTTCTTCTGGTGCTGCCGGCCGATCACGTGATCCAGGACCAGGAGGCCTTTCTCGCTGCAGTCGCGCAGGGCAGGGAAGCCGCCGAGAGCGGCAGCCTGGTGACCTTCGGCATCCTGCCGACGCGGCCGGAGACCGGTTACGGCTATATCCGCGCGGGCAAGGCGGAAGGCGGGGCACGGCCGGTCGAGCGCTTCGTCGAGAAGCCGGATCTGGAGACGGCGCGGGAATATGTCGCGTCGGGCGAGTACTTCTGGAACAGCGGCATGTTCATGTTCCGCGCCGACCGCTATCTGGCCGAGCTGGCGGAATTCGAGCCGGCCATGCTGGAGGCCTGCCGCGCGGCCTGCGCCGGCGCCGGCCGCGATCTGGATTTCATCCGGCTCGATGCCGAGGCGTTTGCAGCCTGCCCCAGCAACTCCATCGACTATGCCGTGATGGAGCGTACCCGCAGCGCGGTGCTGGTGCCGCTGGAGGCGGGCTGGAGCGATGTCGGTTCCTGGGACGCGCTGCAGGCGGTGAGCCCGACCGACGAGCATGGCAATGTCACTATCGGCGATGTGCTGGCCGACGGCAGCACCGACTGCTACCTGCGGGCCGAGAGCCGGCTGCTGGCGACGGTTGGACTGCACGGCCACGTGGTGGTGGAGACGCCGGATGCGGTGCTGGTGGCCGACCGCAGTCGGGTGCAGGACGTCAAGGCGCTGGTCGACAGGCTCAGGCGCGAGGGGCGCAGCGAGTGCGACTTTCACCGCCGGGTACTGCGGCCCTGGGGTTCCTACGAGGGTATCGCCAGTGCCGAGCGCTTCCAGGTCAAGCGTATCATCGTCGAACCGGGGCATCGGCTAAGCTTGCAGATGCACCATCACCGGGCGGAACATTGGGTGGTGGTGCGGGGCACGGCGAGGGTGTATCGGGGCGAGGAGAGCTTCCTCTTGTCGGAAGATCAGTCGGCCTATATTCCCTTAGGGACGGTCCATCGCCTTGAGAATCCAGGCGTTATCCCGCTGGAGCTGATCGAGGTGCAGACCGGCAGCTACCTCGGCGAAGACGATATCGTTCGCTACGAAGATACCTACGGCCGCGCCTGAGCGCGACAGAAGAAGACCAAAAGCGCCATGGAGGGTGCATGTCCGCAGTCATTCGTTTCTACCATGAAGTCAAGGCCTACCGCACCGCGTTCGCGCTGCAGCAGCGCATCTATGCGCTGAGCCGCAGCTGGCCGCGCGAGGAAGCGTTTTCACTGACCGTGCGCGTGCTGCGCTCGTCGCGCGCCATTGGCGCCGAACTGGCACACGCCTGGGCCCGCCGGCCGGAGCCGGCCGAGTTCATGACCCGGCTCTGCATGGTGGATGCCGAAGTGGCCGAAACCCTGCACTGGCTGGAGACCGCGCACGGCTGCGGCTACCTCAAGGACGAGCACTACCGGAGCCTGCGGGAAGAATGCCACTCGCTCGGCCGGATGCTCACCGCCATGGCCCGCGCCTGCCAGCGCGTGGCCGCCGCCACCGAAGTCGACGCCCCCTTGCCGCGACAGGTGGGAGATTTGCTGTAAACGGCCGGGAAGTCGGCCTCTTCCCGCCGTCACCGCAAGGCGACGGCGCCGGCTGTCTCGAGCTTGCTTCGTCGGCTTGCGCCTCCCCGCAATGACGGATTCTTGTTCGTGCATTCTTCGCTGAATCTTTGCCGGCCCTTGCTGTCTCTATAGACCAACCCTTTCCCGACCGCCGGGGCGGCGTTATCCTTGGCGGCCCTGACCACGGCTCTCGGTACGCTTTTCCAATGGCCAAGAAGGTTTACGTCAAGACGCACGGCTGTCAGATGAACGAGTACGATTCCGCCAAGATGGCGGAACTGCTCGCGGCCGAGCGCGGCTTCGAACGGGTGGCGACACCGGAGGAGGCCGACGTCATCCTGCTCAATACCTGCTCCATCCGCGAGAAGGCGCAGGAGAAGGTGTTCTCACAGCTCGGCCAGTGGCGGCAGCTCAAGGAGCAGAACCCGGATCTGGTGATTGGCGTCGGCGGCTGCGTGGCCAGCCAGGAGGGCGAGGCGCTGGTCAAGCGGGCGCCTTTCGTCGACATGGTGTTCGGCCCCCAGACCCTGCACCGGCTGCCGGAGATGTACGACGCCGCGCTGCAGAGCCGCCGGCCGCAGGTGGACGTCAGCTTCCCCGAGATCGAGAAGTTCGATCGCCTGCCGGAGCCGCGCGCCGAAGGCCCGACCGCTTTCGTCTCGATCATGGAAGGCTGCAGCAAGTACTGCACCTTCTGCGTGGTGCCCTATACCCGCGGCGAAGAGGTGAGCCGGCCGTTCGACGACGTGATCGCCGAGATCGTGATGCTGGCCGAGCAGGGCGTGCGCGAGGTGAACCTGCTCGGGCAGAACGTCAACGCCTATCGCGGCCCGATGCATGACGGCACGGTAGCCGACCTGGCGCTGCTGGTGCATTACATCGCCGCCATCGACGGCATCGAGCGCATCCGCTACACCACCTCGCATCCGGCCGAATTCTCGGATGCGCTGATCCAGGCCTACGCCGAGACGCCGAAGCTGGTCGATCACCTGCACCTGCCGGTGCAGAGCGGTTCCGACCGCATCCTGCGGATGATGAAGCGCGGCTACACCGCCGCCGATTACATCGAGAAGATCCGCAAGCTGCGGGAGATCCGGCCCAACATCAGCATTTCTTCGGATTTCATCGTCGGTTTCCCGACCGAAACCGAGGAGGACTTCCAGGCCACCATGGCGCTGATCGAGGAAATCGGTTTCGACCAGTCGTTCAGCTTCATCTACAGCCCGCGTCCCGGCACGCCGGCCGCGCAGCTGGTGGACAATATTCCGGCCGATGAGAAATCGCGCCGCCTGCAGCACCTGCAGGCCACCATCAATGCCAACGCCCGCCGCATCAGCGAGGCGATGGTCGGCACGGTGCAGACCGTGCTGGTCGACGGGACGTCGAAGAAAGACCCGCGCCAGCTTGCCGGCCGTACCGAGAACAATCGGGTGGTGAACTTCGACGGCCAGCCGCGCCTGATCGGGCAGTTCGTGCAGGTGCGCATCACCGAGGCCATGCCGAACTCGCTGCGCGGCGAGATCGTCCAGGTGGACGAGGCGGGCGTCGCTTGAGGAGTCGTGCCCTGACCGGGATGCCTTGCTCTCCCCTCTCCCGCAGGCGGGAGAGAGGCCGGGGGTAAGGGGAAGGAGATTCGCGGCCAGGGGTCGCTCCTGCCGGCGTCATTCACCTCCCTTGTAGGAGCGGCTCCCGGCCGCGAATCTTTGCAAGGCCATTAGACCGCACGGCGCCTCTACAAAACCCGCCCATATCTGCCAAAGTTATCGCATCATCGTCCAGCGGAGTCCGCTGATCAGCAAGCCACGAGGAGCCCTTGAAAGAGCAGCCGCAGTCCCAGGATTTTTATCTGGAGCCCGCCGACAACCAGCGCCTGGCGCGCCTGAGCGGGCAGTTCGACGAGAATCTGCGCCAGGTCGAGCAGCGGCTCGGCGTGGAGATCAACAACCGGGGCCATCGCTTCCGGGTGATCGGCGAGCCGGCCAACGTCGAGGCCACCATCCATGTCCTGCAGGATCTGTACAAAGCGACCGAGCGGGAAGAGCTGACGCCGGAGCAGGTGCACCTGTTCCTGCAGGAGTCCGGCCTGCGGGCGCCGCGGGCGGGCAACGGCGCGGCGGAGGCGGATGTGGTGATTCGTACCCGCCGCGGCGAGATCCGTGGTCGTGGTCCCAACCAGCGCGCCTACCTGGAAGCCATCCGCAAGCACGACCTCAACTTCGGCATCGGCCCGGCCGGTACCGGCAAGACCTATCTGGCCGTGGCCTCGGCGGTGGCAGCGCTGGAAAGCGACCGTGCCAAGCGCATCGTGCTGGTGCGCCCGGCGGTGGAGGCCGGCGAGCGGCTCGGCTTTCTGCCAGGCGACCTGGCGCAGAAGGTCGATCCCTACCTGCGGCCGCTGTACGACGCACTGTTCGAGATGCTGGGCTATGAGCGGGTCGGCAAGCTGATCGAGCGCAACGTCATCGAGGTCGCGCCGCTCGCCTACATGCGCGGCCGCACCCTGAACGGCTCCTTCATCATTCTCGACGAGGCGCAGAACACCACCGTCGAGCAGATGAAGATGTTCCTGACCCGGCTCGGTTTCGGTTCCACCGCCGTGGTCACCGGCGACATCACCCAGATCGACCTGCCGGCCGGCAAGCCGTCCGGGTTGCGTGATGCGCTGCGGGTACTGAAAGGCATCGAAGGCATCAGCTTCACGCATTTCACCCACAGCGACGTGGTGCGCCATCCGCTGGTGCAGCGCATCGTGCAGGCCTACGACCGGGACGACGAGAAACACTAACGGGTAAGAACGATGCGCGCAGTATTCCTGGACCTGGACAGTTTCGAGCCGGCCGACCTGGATCTGGCGCCGCTGCAGCAGGCCCTGCCGGGCATCGCGCTGTATGGCGAAACCGCGCCCGAGCAGGTACAGGAGCGGCTGGCCGATGCCGAGGTGGCCGTCATCAGCAAGGTGCGGATGACGGCAGCGGTGCTGGACGCGGCGCCGGCCCTCAAGCTGATCCTGATTGCCGCCACCGGCACCGACAACGTCGATCTCGAAGCCGCGCGCGAGCGCGGCATCGCGGTCTACAACTGCCAGGCCTATGGCACGGCCGCCGTTGCCCAGCACACCCTGGCGCTGATGCTGGCGCTGGCGACCCGGCTCGTCGACTACCACGCTGCGGTGCAGGCCGGCCGCTGGCAGCAGGCGCCGCGGTTCTGCCTGCTGGATTACCCCATCGTCGAGCTGGCCGGGCGCACGCTCGGCATCGTCGGCTATGGCGAGCTCGGCAAGGCGGTGGCGCGGCTGGCGGAGGCCTTCGGCATGCGCGTCCTGATCGCGGGCCGTCCCGGCGAGCCGGTGCCGCCCGGACGGCTGGCGCTGGATGAGCTGCTGCCGCAGGTGGACGTGCTGAGCCTGCACTGCCCGCTCACGCCGGCCACCCGCAATCTGATCGGCGAGCGGGAGCTCAGGCTGTTGCCGTCGCATGCGTTCCTGATCAACGCCGCCCGCGGCGGGCTGGTCGACGAGGTGGCGCTGGCGCGGGCCCTGCGCGAGGGCTGGATCGCCGGAGCCGGCGTCGATGTCCTGAGCGCCGAGCCGCCCCGCGACGGCAACCCGCTGCTGGCGCCGGACATTCCGAACCTGATCGTCACTCCGCACAGTGCCTGGGGCAGCCGTGAAGCGCGGCAGCGCATCATCGAGCAGCTGGCCGAGAACGTACGGGCGTTCATGGCGGGCGATGACCGCCGACGGGTGGCGTGATCCTCGCTACCTGTAGGAGCGGCGTCCCCGCCGCGATTCTTGAGAGGTCCGCGGCCGCCGAAAGGGATTGTCGCGCCTGCTGGAGTGTACGGCGGCCGCGAATCACCGAATCGCCCTCACTCCGGCCCCTTTCCCACCAGCGGAGCGGGACGGAAAACATCGCGGCGGGGACGCCGCTCCTACACTAAGAGGCTGCGCGGCTGAGCGCGGCGGAGGTCATGCATGCAGCTGGAACTCGATGTGCAATACGCCAGCACCGCTCCGGACCTGCCGGATGAGGCCGAGCTGGCGCGCTGGGCGACCGCGGCGTTGCGCGACGAGCGGACGGAGGCGGAGCTTTCCGTGCGCATCGTCGACGAGCCGGAGAGCCAGGCGCTTAACCGCGATTACCGCGGCAATGACAAGCCCACCAACGTGCTGTCGTTCCCTTTCGAGGCGCCGCCCGGCGTCGAGAGCGCCCTGCTCGGCGACCTGGTGATCTGCGCGCCGGTAGTGGCGCGCGAGGCCGCCGAGCAGGGCAAGCCGCTGTCGGCGCACTGGGCGCACATGGTCGTGCACGGCGTGCTGCACCTGCTGGGCTATGACCATGAGGAGGACGCCGATGCCGAGCGCATGGAGGCGCTGGAGGTCGAGGTACTTGCGGGGCTGGGGGTGGCGGACCCATATATCGAGTAAACACATGAAACTCGCGCCAGCCGCTACCGGTCCAAGCAGGGGTCAGATGGCCTATCAGCGAGTCACCGCCATGTCTGCTGCTGCCAGCGCGGCGCGTTTTTGGTACCCGTCTTGTCGCAAAACGGCGACCTTTCGTACTACACTCGGCCTCGTGGCGTTTTGCCCGGTAAGCACGGAGCTTGTTTCCTGCTAATGAGTGACGACCAACCTAGTCACAGTAACGGCCAGCGATCGTGGTTCGAGCGGCTTGCCCAGGTCCTGTCGGGCGGCGAGCCGAAAGACAGGGAAGACCTGCTTGAGCTGCTGCGCGATACGACGCAGCGAGGGCTGCTCGAAGCCGATGCGCTGGCGATGATCGAAGGCGTCCTGCATGTTTCCGAACTGCAGGTGCGCGACATCATGATCCCCCGCTCCCAGGTCGTGGTCCTGCATCGGACCGACGATCCCCGCGAATGGCTGCCGACCGTGCTCGAGCATGGTTTCTCGCGCTACCCCGTGGTCGGCGAGAGCCGCGACGACGTGCTGGGCGTGCTGATCGCCAAGGACCTGCTGCGTTATTTCGGCGAGAACCCGGCCAGCTTCAACATGCGGGAGCTGCTGCGGCCGGCGCTGTTCATTCCGGAGAGCAAACGGCTCAACGCGCTGCTCCGGCAATTCCAGGACAGCCGCAGTCACATGGCGGTGGTGGTGGACGAATACGGCGGCCTGGCCGGAATCGTCACCATGGAGGATGTGATCGAGCAGATCGTCGGCGACATCGACGACGAGCACGACTTCGACGAGGACACCTACATCCTCACGCACGAGCAGGGCCGCAGCATCGTCAAGGCGCTGACGCCGATCGAAGACTTCAACGAGCACTTCGGCACCCAGCTCAGCGACGACGAGTTCGACACCATCGGCGGGCTGGTTGCCCACCAGTTCGGCCATGTGCCGCGTCGTGGCGAGTCCGTAGTGATCGGGTCGCAGCGCTTCCAGGTGATCCGCGCCGACAACCGCCGCATCCATCTGCTGATGGTCTCGGAAGTGCCGGCCGAGAGCGCTCTGGCCGCGGCAGGCAATTCCCACTGAGGATGGTGCCGCAGCGTGTCTTGGCGGGCCGCGTGGCCCCCCTCGGGCTCGCGCTGGCCGCCGGGGCGGCGCTGCCGCTGGCGTTCGCGCCATTCGACTGGTGGTGGCTGGCGCCGCTCTGCCTGGCCGTGCTGTTCGCGATCGGTGCCGGCGCGGGAGCCGTGACCGCGGCGCGCGCCGGCTATCTGTTCGGCCTCGGTTTCTACGGGGTCGGCGTTTCCTGGGTCTACATCAGCATCGGCCGTTACGGCCAGAGCGGCCCCGTGCTCGCAGTACTGCTCACGGCGCTGTTCGTGGCGGCGCTGGCGCTGTTTCCCTGGTTGAGCGTCAAGCTGGCGCGGCGGCTGCGCCGCGGCACGGGATTCATCGCGCTTGCGGTGGCGTTTCCGGCGGTCTGGGTGCTGCTGGAGTGGGTGCGGACCTGGCTGTTTACCGGTTTTCCCTGGTTGCTGCTGGGCTACAGCCAGACCGACGGACCGCTGGCGCCGCTGGCACCAGTCACCGGCGTGCTGGGACTGAGCCTGGCTCTCAGCGTGCTGGCTGGCGTGCTGGCCTGGCTGGCCATGACGCCCCGGCCCCGGCGGTCGCTGGCCGCGTTGGCGGTGGTGGTCGTCATGCTGCTCGGGCTGCCGCCTTTCGTCTATCCGTTCGTGACCGATTTGAACGTGCTGACGGTCCTGCGCATGTTTCACGGTCTGGCCACGGCCATCTTCGCGCCCAGCGCGCTGGCTACCGTGGCGGAACTGTACCGCGAGCGGAGGGGGGCCGCGCTC
>JAJUFY010000153.1 GCA_029263635.1 Ectothiorhodospiraceae bacterium
ACACCGGAAGAAAAAAGCGCCGGCCATGATCGGCGCAGAGGGAGGAGAAACATCATGACGCTGCGTCTTGCCCGCACCGTGCTGGCAGCCGTGCTGCCGTTCCTGGCGCTGCCGCCGGCAGTTGCCCAGGAGCCCGTCAAGGTCGGTCTGATCCTGCCGATGACCGGACCTTTCGCTTCCACCGGACGCCAGGTCGAAGCCGGCGCACGTTTGTACTGGAACCAGCACTGCCAGACCGTGGCCGGCCGGCCGGTCGAGCTCATCGTTCGCGACGATGCCGCCGAAGCCGCTTCCAGCCGCCGCCTCGCCCAGGAACTGGTGGTCCGTGAGCGGGTGCACGTGCTCGCCGGGTTCGGGCTGACGCCGCTGGCCTTCTCGGCGGCGCCGGTCGCCACGCAGAGCAAGACGCCGATGGTGGTGATGGCCGCGGCGACGTCCAGCATTACCGAGAAATCGCCGTACATCGTCCGCTCCAGCTTCACGCTGCCCCAGGTGGCCGCGCCGATGGGCGAATGGGCCGCCGCCAACGGTCTCAAGCGGGTGGTGACGCTGGTCACCGACTATGCCCCCGGCCTGGATGCCGAAGCGTGGTTCAAGAAGACCTTCGAGGCCGGCGGTGGCGCGGTGGTGGAATCGCTGCGGGCGCCGCTGCAGAACCCCGATTTCTCCGCCTTCCTCCAGCGCGTCCGTGACGCCAAGCCGGATGCGCTGTTCGTGTTCGTTCCGTCCGGGGTCGGCTCCAGCCTGATGAAGCAGTTCGAGACGCGCGGGCTCAAGGAAGCCGGCATCAAGCTGATCGCGACCGGCGACGTCACCGACGACGACATCCTCAACGACATGGGCCCGGCCGCCAGGGACACCATCACCACCCACCATTACTCGGCGGCGCACGAGTCGCCCGAGAACAAGGCCTACGTCGAAGCCTTCGGTGCCGCCAACGGTGGCGCCCGGCCAAACTTCATGTCGATCGGCGGCTATGACGGCATGCGCCTGATCTGCGCAGCGCTGGAACAGACCAAGGGCAACACCGACGGCGACGCCCTGCTGGCCGCCATGAAGGGCATGCAGTGGGAGAGCCCGCGCGGTCCGGTGGCGATCGATCCGGACACCCGGGACATCGTCCAGAGTGTCTATGTCCGGCGGGTCGAGGAGCGCGACGGGCAGCTCTACAACGTCGAGTTCGACCGCTTCGACAAGGTGGCCGATCCGGGCAAGGCCAACTGACCAGCTGCCGCGCGTCCAAAGGGGAACGGCATGGCCCTGATCTTCGACGGCATTTCCTACGGTCTGCTGCTGTTCGTCATGGCTGTCGGCCTGTCGGTGACGCTGGGGCTGATGAACTTCGTCAACCTGGCCCATGGCGCCTTCGCCATGCTCGGCGGCTATGTCACCGTGGTCCTGGTCAACCAGCAGGGCGTGCCGTTTCTGCTGTGCCTGCCGGTCGCGTTCGTCGCCGCGGCGCTGCTGGGCGTGGTGCTGGAGAAGACGCTGTACGTGCACCTGTACCGGCGCAGCCACCTGGACCAGGTGCTGTTCTCCATCGGCCTGGTGTTCATGGCGATGGCCGCCGCCGACTACTTCATGGGCTCCCGCCAGCAGCTGATCCAGCTGCCCGACTATCTGCGCGGCCAGTTCGAAGTGCTCGGCGTCCAGGTCGGCCGCTACCGGCTGTTCATCATCGCCGTCTGCGTGGTGCTGACCGTGCTGCTGCAGTGGGTGCTGGCCCGTACCCGGATCGGCAGCCAGCTGCGGGCGGCCGTGGACGACGCCATGGCCGCGCGCGGGCTAGGCATCGAGATCGGCCGGCTGTTCACGCTCACCTTCGCGGTCGGCTCGGGGCTGGCCGGCCTTGGCGGCGCGCTGGGCATCGAGATGATGGGGCTGACGCCGTCGTTCCCGATCGAACTGATGATCTATTTCCTGATCGTCGTCGTGGTCGGCGGCACGGACAACATCACCGGCCCCTTCCTGGCGGCCATCGTCCTCGGCATCGGCGACGTGCTCGGCAAGTACTACGTGCCGGAGCTGGGTGCCTTCATGATCTACCTGATGATGATCACCATCCTCGCCGTGGCGCCGCAGGGGCTGTTCGGGCGTCGTGATGCCTGACGGGACGGGAGCAGCCAAGGTGTCGACCTCGACCAAACGCGGCGCATTAGGGCTTGCCGTTCCGTTCAAGGCGGGCCTCTGGCCGTGGCCGGAGCTCCTGTTCTGGTCCTGTGCCATCGCCGCCTATTTCCTGTTCCAGGAACGGCTGCCGCTGATCACCGAGATCTTCGTGCTCGGCCTGTTCGCGCTGTCGCTGGACCTGATCCTCGGCTATGCCGGCATCGTCTCCCTGGGGCACGCGGCATTCTTCGGGGTGGGCGCCTACACGGCCGGCATCCTGGCCCAGTCCGGCTGGGGCGAGCCGGTCAGCGGGCTCCTGATCGCCGCCGCAACGGCGATGGCGGTCGGTTTCGCCAGTTCGTTCCTGGTGCTGCGGGGCCGGGACCTGACCCGGCTGATGGTGACCCTGGGTGTGGCCATGCTGATCTACGAGGCCGCCAACCAGGCGGCCTGGCTGACCGGCGGCGCCGACGGGCTGGTCGGAATGACCGTGTGGCCGGTGCTCGGCGTCTTCGAGTTCGACCTGTACGGCCATACCGCCTACTGGTACAGCTTCGCGGTATTGTTCCTGCTGTTCTGCCTTGCCCGGCGGCTGGTGAACTCGCCGTTCGGCCTGTCGCTGCGCGGCATCAAGGAAAACCGGCTGCGGATGGCGGCTATCGGTACTCCCGTCAACCGGCGGCTGGTGCTGATCTACACGGTAGCGGCCGGCTATGCCGGTGCCGCCGGCGCGCTGCTCGCCCAGACCACCCAGTTCGTGTCGCTGGATGTGCTGGCCTTCCATCGCTCTGCGGAGGCGCTGCTGATGCTGGTCATCGGTGGCAGCGGAATGCTGTACGGCGCCCTGGTGGGAGCCCTGAGCTTCAAGGTGCTGCAGGATCTGTTCTCTAACTGGACCGCCCAGTACTGGCAGTTCTGGCTGGGGCTGCTGCTGGTATTGCTGGTGCTGTTCGCCCGGGGCGGCATCATGGGCGCGGCGCAGGCGCTGCGTCGGCGCCATGCCCGCGGCCGCCGGGCCAGCGCGCCTCAGGAGAGACGGTCATGAGCGCGGTGCTGGAAACCCAGGGCCTGGTCAAGCGCTTCGGCGGTCTGGTGGCGACCCGGGACGTGGCGCTGCGGCTGGAACCGGGCGAGCGCCACGCCCTGATCGGCCCGAACGGCGCCGGCAAGACCACGCTGGTCAACCTGCTCACCGGCGTGCTGCGGCCCACTGCCGGGCGCATCCTGCTGAACGGCGCCGATATCACCCACGCCTCGCAGCATCAGCGGGTCCGGCTCGGTCTGGTGCGGACCTTCCAGATCAACCAGCTGTTTCCGGAAATGACGCCGCTGGAATCGGTGGCGCTGGCGATCTGCGAGCGCGACGGCCATGCCCTGGCCTGGTGGCGGCCGCTGCGGGCCCACCGCGCCGTGTTCGAGGAGGCCTGCGGCCTGCTGGCGCGGCTGGATCTCGCCGATCTGGCCGAACAGCCGACCGCGAGCCTGGCGTACGGCAAGCAGCGGCTGCTGGAACTGGCCATCGCGCTGGCCCGCAAGCCCCAGGTACTGCTGCTGGATGAGCCGGCGGCCGGCGTTGCCGAAAGCGACCGGGCCGAGATTCTGGCCATCATCGATCGGCTCCCGGCCGAGGTCAGCGTGCTCCTGATCGAGCACGACATGGATCTGGTGTTCCGCTTCGCCCGACGCATGTCGGTCCTGGTCGGCGGCGCCATGATTGCCGAGGGGACGCCGGAGCAGATCGCTGCCGACCCGCGGGTGCGGGAAGCCTATCTCGGGGAAAGCGAGGCATGAGCAGTCTGCTGGAACTGGAGCAGGTAGCGTCCGGCTACGGCGAGGCGCTGGCGCTGCGCGACGTGTCGCTGCGGATGGCGGAGGGCGAGTCGGTCGCGCTGCTGGGCCGCAACGGCATGGGCAAGACCACACTGATCCTGACCATCATGGGCCACGCCCGGCAGTACGGCGGCCGCATCGGCTTCGCCGGCAGCACGCTGGACGGCTTGCCGCCGGAAGCGCGGGCCAAGCTGGGCCTGGGCTGGGTGCCGCAGGAACGCAACATCTTCCGTTCGCTGACGGTGGAAGAGAACCTGACCGCCGTCGCCAGGCCGGGCAGCTGGAACCTGGAACGGATCTACGCCATGTTTCCGCGGCTTGCCGAACGCCGCCGCAACTACGGCAACCAGCTCTCCGGCGGCGAGCAGCAGATGCTCGCCATCGGCCGGGCGCTGATGACCAATCCGCGGCTGCTGCTGCTGGACGAGCCGTTCGAGGGGCTGGCGCCGGTCATCGTCGATGAGCTGATGCGGGCATTGGAAGGGCTGGCCCGCGACAGCGGGCTGGCGCTGCTGATTGTCGAGCAGAAGCCGAACAAGGTACTGCGCATCACCGGCCGCGCGGTGATCCTGGATCAGGGCCGGGTCGTGCACGAGGCGCCGAGCGCGCAGCTGCTGAACGATCCGGACGCGCTCGCGATCCATCTGGGAGTGGCCGGCGCCAACGCCGGCTGAATACTGCCGTGCAGGCGCCGCTGCGACGCGGCGGCGATCAGGCCCGCGCCAGCGGCAGGCCTTCCAGTTCCATCCCGTCAGCGGTCACCCGCAGCACGCTGCCCTGGTCGTACCAGTCGCCCAGCACCACCCGCGTGTGAGTGCGGCCGTCCAGTTCGAAATGATGGATCGCCGGGCGGTGGGTATGGCCGTGAATGAGCCGGGTGATGCCATGCCGCTGCATCTCGGCTTCCACCGTCTGCTGGTTGACGTCCATCAGATAGTCGTCGAGCTGCTGATTGCGCGCGCCGCTTTCGCTGCGGGCCATGCGCGCCATCTCCAGTCGCTCGGGGATGGTTTTGGCAAGGAAGAAGGCCTGCCACTCCGGATTGCGGACCATCTGCCGGAACTGCTGGTACTGCACGTCGTCGGTGCACAGGCTGTCGCCGTGCATCAGCAGGGTCGGCACGCCGTGCAGGTCGATCACGGTCGGGTCGGCGAGCAGGGCGATGCCGGTCAGCTCGGCAAAGCGCTCGCCGATCAGGAAGTCCCGGTTGCCGTGCATGAAATAGGTCGGCACCTGCGCGCTGAAGGCCTGCAGGGCGGCGATCACCGGTTCGTCCGGCCCGACGGCGTCGTCGCCGATCCAGGCCTCGAACAGGTCGCCCAGGATGTAGAGCGCTTCCGCCTGATCGCGCTGCTCGTGCAGGAAGCGCAGGAACAGCTCGGTGAGGGCCGGGCGGCTGGGGTCCAGATGCAGGTCGGAGATGAAAAGAATGGGACGGCTCACGGCAATGCTCGGTCTTGCTCCGGAAAGCGGCTAGGTTTAGCGGTTTCGCGCCGCCACGGCAAGTGCGTGTGCCATGGCGCGGCCTTTTCGATAAGATTCCCGGCCGATGCACGAGGAGGCCGCCGCGCATGCTGCAGATCTACAACAGTCTGACCAACCGTAAGGAACCGCTGCGCCCGCTGATACCGGGCCAGGTCCGGATGTAC
>JAJUFY010000449.1 GCA_029263635.1 Ectothiorhodospiraceae bacterium
CGGCCGACGAGCCGTTCACCGCCTACGGCCTGGTTGCCGAGGCCATCGAAACGCCGCCGGACCGCTCCTGGGTGAAGTTCCGGCTCCGGCCGGAGGCGCGCTTCCACGACGGCGCCCCGATCCGCGCCGAGGACGTCATCTTCACCTTCAACCTGCTGCGCGAGCAGGGGCACCCGATCTGGAAGTTCTATTACGCCGACGTCACCTCGGTGGAAAAGACCGGCGAGCGGGAAGTGACCTTCCGCTTCCGGCCCGGCGAGAACCGCGAGCTGCCGCTGATCATCGGCCAGATGGCGGTGCTGCCCGAGCATTACTGGAAGGAACGCGATTTCTCGCGCACCACCCTGGAGCCGCCGCTCGGCAGCGGCCCTTATCGCATCGCCCGGGTCGATGCCGGCCGCTCCATCGTCTACCAGCGGGTGGAGGACTACTGGGCCAAGGATCTGCCGGTCAATCGCGGGCGCTACAATTTCGACCAGATCCGCTACGACTACTATCTGGACTCGATGGTGATGCTGGAGGCCTTCAAGGGCGGCGCCTTCGACATCCGGCTGGAGAACGTGGCGAAGAACTGGGCAACGGCGTACGACGTGCCCGCCGTGCAGGAAGGCCGCCTGAAGCGGGTGGAGATTCCGCACGAGCTGCCGCAGGGCATGCAGGGCTTCTACTACAACATCCGCCGGCCGGTGTTCCGGGACCCGCAGGTCCGCAAGGCGCTGGGCTACGCCTTCGACTTCGAGTGGACCAACCGCAATATCTTCTTCAGCGCCTATACCCGCACCAGGAGCTATTTCTCCAACTCCGAGCTGGCCGCCGTCGGCCTGCCGTCGCCGGCCGAGCTGGCCTTGCTGGAGCCGTTCCGTGACCAGCTGCCGCCGGAAGTCTTCACCCAGGTGTACGAGCCGCCGTCGACCAGCGGCATGGGCATTCCCCGCGCCAACCTGCGGGAAGCCGGCCGGCTGCTCAAGGAAGCCGGCTGGGAAGTGCGCGACAACCGGCGCGTCCATGTCGAGACCGGGCGCGTGCTGCGCTTCGAGATCCTGCTGCCGGACCCGTCCTACGAGCGCCTGGTGCTGCCCTTCGTGCGCAACCTGGAGCGGCTCGGCGTGATCGCCACGGTCCGCTCGGTCGATGCCACCCAGTACATCGAGCGCATGAAGCGCTTCGACTTCGACATGACCATGCTCACCCGCGGCCAGTCGCTCTCACCCGGCAACGAACAGCGCAGCTACTGGGGCTCCAGGGCTGCCGACGAGCCGGGCAGCCAGAACTACATCGGCATCAAGCATCCGGCCGTCGATGCCCTGATCGAGAAGATCATCGCCGCGCCGGACCGGGACGGCCTGATCGCCGCCACCCGGGCGCTGGACCGCGTGCTGTTGTGGAATTACTACGTGATCCCGCACTACCACCTCAATCGCTGGCGGCTCGCCTACTGGGATAAATTCGGCCGGCCGGAGGTGTTCCCGAAGTACAGTTCGCCGCCGGTCGAGGACACCTGGTGGGCTAAGTCAGCGGAGAACTGATCCTTGCTTGCATACATCATTCGCCGCCTGCTGCTGATGATCCCGACCCTGTTCGGGATCATGGTGTTATCGTTTCTCGTGATCCAGTTCGCGCCCGGCGGTCCGGTCGAGCAGGCGATCGCCCGTCTCACCGGCTCCGAC
>JAJUFY010000362.1 GCA_029263635.1 Ectothiorhodospiraceae bacterium
CTTCGAGCTCTACGAGATCGGCGCCGGCACCTCGGAAATCCGGCGCATGCTGATCGGCCGGGAGCTGTTTGCGGAGACCGCCTGACCGCGGCGCCGGCGGCCCGCCGCCGGCGTGTACACTATGGCCGGTTTGTACCCAGGCCTGCCAATTCGAACTGGATCAACTGCCTATGTCCGCTAAGCCATCGGTTGCCGCAGCCCATGACGGCGAGGTCACCTACACCATTGGCGAACTCACTCGCGAGTTCGGCATCACCGCGCGCACGATCCGCTTCTACGAAGACGAGGGGCTGCTCTCGCCTATGCGGGTCGGCCAGCGCCGCCTGTACCGGCGCCGCGACCGGGCTCGGCTGAAGCTGATCCTGCGCGGCAAGCGCCTTGGCTTCACGCTCAACGAAATCCGGGAAACCTTCGAGCTCTACGAGCAGGCGCACGGCGAAGCCAAGCAGCTGCGCTACTACCTGAGCGTGCTGGAGCAGAAGCGCGCCCATCTGCTGCAGCAGCGCCAGGATGTCGAGGATGCGCTGGCCGAGCTCGAGGAGTCCTACCAGCACTGCCAGAAACTGCTGCAGGAGCAGATGAGCAAGGAACAGCCGTAGGCCGCGGCCGGCTTCCGCTCGGCCCCGGTGCGAGCGCATTGTTGACGTTTACGTAAGCTGGCATCATTGTCTGCGGCAAGCGTCGCACTCCCCGCCGGCCACAGACTGCGGTGCTCTGAGGACTGCACACGACATGGCAATCATCGAAAGCAAGATAAGCCCCCGTTCCGGCGAGTTCGCGAGCAACCGCGCAGCGATGGCGGCGCTGGTGGAGGACCTGCGCGCCAAGGTGGCGCAGATCGAGCTAGGCGGCGGCGAGACGGCACGCCAGCGCCACCTCGCCCGCGGCAAGCTGCTGCCTCGCGAGCGCATCCGCGTCCTGCTGGATCCCGGTTCGCCGTTCCTGGAACTCTCGCAGCTCGCCGCCTACGGCATGTACGAGGATCAGGTGCCGGCCGCCGGCATCATCACCGGCATCGGCCGCATCAACGGCCAGGAATGCATGGTGGTGGCCAACGACGCCACCGTCAAAGGCGGCACCTACTACCCGGTCACGGTCAAAAAGCACCTGCGCGCGCAGGAGATCGCCCAGCAGAACCGCCTGCCCTGCATCTATCTGGTGGATTCCGGCGGCGCCAACCTCCCGAACCAGGACGAGGTGTTCCCGGACCGCGATCATTTCGGCCGCATCTTCTACAACCAGGCCAACATGTCGGCACTGGGGATTCCGCAGATCGCCGTGGTGATGGGCTCCTGCACCGCCGGCGGCGCCTATGTGCCGGCGATGGCGGACGAGAGCATCATCGTCAAGGAACAGGGCACCATCTTCCTCGCCGGCCCGCCGCTGGTGCGAGCGGCCACCGGCGAGGTGGTGAGCGCCGAGGAGCTGGGCGGCGCCGACGTGCACTCGCGCATCTCGGGCGTCACCGACCATTACGCCCTGAACGACCACCATGCGCTGGCCCTCGCCCGCCAGGCCGTGGCCAACCTGAACCGCCGCAAGCAGATCGACCTGGACGTCCGCGAACCTTGCCCGCCGCGCTACGATCCGGCCGAACTGCACGGCGTGGTGCCGGTCGACCTGCGCCAGCCCTACGACGTGCGCGAGGTGATCGCCCGCATCGTCGACGGCTCCGAATTCGACGAGTTCAAGGCGCTGTACGGCACCACCCTGGTATGCGGCTTTGCCCACATCCACGGCTACCCGGTCGGCATCCTCGCCAACAACGGCGTGCTGTTCTCCGAGTCGGCGCTGAAGGGCGCGCATTTCGTGCAGCTGTGCAGCCAGCGCCGCATCCCGCTGGTGTTCCTACAGAACATCACCGGCTTCATGGTCGGCCGCAAGTACGAGGCCGGCGGCATCGCCAAGGACGGGGCCAAGCTGGTGACGGCGGTCGCCACCAGCCAGGTGCCCAAGTTCACGGTGATCATCGGCGGCAGCTTCGGGGCCGGCAACTACGGCATGTGCGGCCGCGCCTACTCGCCGCGCTTCCTGTGGATGTGGCCGAACGCCCGCATTTCGGTGATGGGCGGCGAACAGGCCGCCGGCGTGATGGCGCAGGTGCGCCGCGATGCCCTGGAGCGCAAGGGCCAGACCTTGAGCGCCGAAGAGGAAGAGGCGATCAAGCGGCCGATCCGGGCGCAGTACGAACACCAGGGCCACCCCTACTACGCCTCGGCGCGGCTGTGGGACGACGGCGTGATCGACCCGGCCGAGACGCGCAGCGTGCTGGGGCTCGGCATCTCGGCCAGCCTCAACGCCCCGATCGAGGAGACGCGCTTCGGCGTGTTCCGCATGTGAGCAACGCTGCGCGAGTGCCGGACAC
>JAJUFY010000266.1 GCA_029263635.1 Ectothiorhodospiraceae bacterium
GGAGCGGGTCTGGCAGATCCTCACCGACTTTGCCGCCTATCCTGCCTGGAACCCCTTCATACGCGCCATCGAAGGCCCGATCCGGCCCGGCGCCCGGTTGACCGTGCGCATCCAGCCGAGCGGCGCCCGCGCCATGACCTTCCGGCGTCGCAGAAATGCTGATGCCGTCAGGCGCTTCAGTTTATCCACATATTCTGTGGATAACTCTGTGGGCAATATTGGGAAAGGCACCTCAAGCCCCGGTCGGCAAAGGGCAATGACGGAATTGTCGATTTTTCCGGCACGCTCGTAAGCCTTTGAAAAGCATAAATCTGCTGGCTGGCCTAGACTGCGGCATGAAACCGGGCCGGCATCACCGGCGCGCGCCAGGCGGCAGAGGATAACTCAAGCCGCAGTCGATCCATCCGCATCCGCCCCGGAGCGAACACCATGGCAACCTCCACCACCTCCTCCACGATCCTAGCCGGCGCCACCGGACTGGTCGGCAGCGCTTGCCTGCGGCTCCTGCTCGCCGACCCGGTCTTCGGCCGCATCACCGTCCTCACCCGCCGGCCCTTGCCGGCCGCGTTGCGGGAGCCGGATACGGCCGGCAGGCTCGACGAACGCCTGGTCGATTTCGCTGAGCTGGAGGCCCTGCCGGACGGCGTCCGCTGGATCGTCTGCGCGCTCGGGACCACCATCAGGAAGGCCGGCTCGCGGGCACGCTTCCGGGAAGTCGACTACGACTACCCGCTGCGGCTGGCCGAGCTCGGCCTGGCGCAAGGAGCGCGGCACTTCCTGCTGGTCAGCGCGCTGGGCGCCAACAGCCGCTCGCGGTTCTTCTACAACAGGGTCAAGGGCGAGCTCGAACAGGCGCTACTGGCACTGCCCTACCGCAGCATCACCATCCTGCGGCCTTCACTGCTGATGGGGCCGCGCAGCGAATTCCGGCCGGCGGAGGCGCTTGGGCAGCGGCTCGGGTTCCTGTTCCCTGCCAGCGCCAGGCCGGTCGCGGCGAGCGCGGTGGCCGCGGCGCTGGTGAGCGCTGCGCGCGAAGACCGGCCCGGGCAGAGCATCATCCCATCCGCCGAGATCCGCGCCCGGTTTGGCTGAGGTCAGGCCCGAGGCGCAGCCTTCCATCCCGCCGTCCCAGCCCACAGACATTCATCATCCTGAAGCTGTCGCGATGCGTGCCGCCTGCGGACGGAAGGCGCGACGCCGGCGATGGTTCGCAGGCATAATCGAGGTCTGACTGCAGGAGTGTCCGATCATGTATCTACGCGAGCACCGCGAAGAGCTGGCCAATGTTCTAACGCACGGACTCGGCGCACTCGCCAGCGCCTGTGGCGGTGCGGTGCTGATCACGCTCGCCGCGGTATTCGGCGATGTCTGGCAGATCGTCGGCGCCTCCGTGTTCGGCGCCTCGCTGCTGCTGCTCTACAGCGCCTCGACGCTGTATCACGCCGTGCGCCACGAAATCGTGCGGGCACGGCTGAAGGTGTTCGACCACTGCGCCATCTACGTCCTCATTGCCGGCACCTACACGCCGTTCATGCTGGTTGACCTGCGTGGCGGCTGGGGGTGGACGCTGTTCGGGGTGGTCTGGGGCCTGGCGGTGGCCGGCATCGTCTTCAAGCTGTTCTGCACGGGAAAGCTGCGGGTGCTCTCGACGCTGATGTATATCGGCATGGGCTGGCTGGCGGTGATCGCGATCGGGCCGATGCTGCGCGAACTGCCTACCTCGGCGCTGATCTGGCTGCTGGCCGGCGGCCTCACCTACACGGTAGGCACCGTGTTCTACCACAGCCGCATTCCCTACTCGCACGCTATCTGGCATCTGTTCGTGCTGGGCGGCAGCGCCTGCCACTTCGTGGCGGTGCTCTCGCAGGTCATGCCTGCCCGAATCGCCTGAAGCAAGCCACGACAAGAGGACCTGGATGAAGACCGTCGACCCGACCCGCGCCGCGCTTGCCGAACTGGCCGCTCTGCCGCAGGACAAGCCGGTAGTCATGCTCAACCTGCTCCGCTATCGCGACGCCGCGGCCTACCCGCCGGAGGCGGCATTCGACCCCTGCTCCGGACGTGAGGCGTATCGCCGCTATTCCAGGACCGCGGTCAAGCAAGTCGCCGCCGTCGGCGGTGAGGTGGTATGGGCTGGTGCGGCAATGCTGGGCGTGATTGCGCCGCCCGATGAGCGCTGGGACGATGTGCTGCTGGTACGCTATCCGTCCGTGGCGGCCTTTCTCGACATGCTTGGCACGCCGGACTATCAGGCCGCCACCGTGCACCGCACCGCCGCGCTGGAGGATTCCCGGCTCATCGCCACCATGGCGCCGGGCTGAACGCGACCCGGCGCCATGACTTGCTGCGAGCGCCGTCCAGCTTCATTCTTGCCGGACGATGCTTGCAGCACGGCTCGCCCGCTGTAATCCGATGAATGGAGACGACCCCATGCTAGACCCGAAATCTCTGGACGAGATGGCGCGCAAGCTGGCGCAAAGCCTGCCGCCGGGCCTGCGCGAGTTCCAGCAGGAGATGGAGCGCAATATGCGCGCCACCCTGCAGGGCATGTTTTCGCGGCTGGACCTGGTGACGCGCGAGGAATTCGATGCCCAGGCCAAGGTCCTGGCCCGCACCCGCGCCCACCTGGAGACGCTGGAACAACGCGTCGCGGCGCTCGAAGCCGCGGCCGCCGCCCAGGTCACCCCACCGAACGCCAGCTGACCCTGGCAGGTCAGCCGCGACCGGCGCCGCGACGGAGCGCCTCGGTGTCGGCCGCGCTGTCCGCCGGCGGCTTGGGCAGGGTGAAGAAGAATGCCGTGCCGCGGCCCGGCTCGGATTCCGCCCAGATTCGACCGTGACAGCGCTCCACCACCTTCTTGCAGATCGCCAGGCCGATGCCGGTGCCGGCGTATTCCTCGCGGCCATGGCCGCGCTGGAAAATCGTGAACAGCCGCGGCATGAAGTCCGGGTCGATGCCGATGCCGTTATCGCGCACGGTAAACAGCCACTCCCCGCCGTGATCCTCGGCGCTTATCTCCACCCGCGGCGGTGAGGATCGGTTGAACTTCAAGGCGTTGGCGATGAGGTTCTGAAACAGCTGCTGCAGATCGCCGGCATCGCCCCAGACGGTGGGCAGCGGGCCGTGGCTGACCTCGGCCCGGCGCTCGCCGATATTCGCATCCAGGTCGCTGAGCACCGTCGCCAGGACTTCGCCGGTATCCACGGCAGTGAGCGGCTTTTCCCGGGCACCGACCCGCGAATAGGCGAGCAGATCGGTAATCAGATGGCGCATCCGGTCGGTGCCGCTGACGATGAAACGGACAAACCGCAGCCCCTCCTCGCCCAGCTGGTCCTTGTAGCGCCGCTCCAGCAGCTGCGCGAAGCTGGACACCGAACGCAGCGGCTCCTGCAGGTCATGCGAGGCGACGTACGCGAAATCCTGCAGGTCCCGGTTGCTTTTCTTCAGCTTTTCCGCGAAGGACCGGAGGTCGTCCTCGGCGCGCTTCCGCTCCGTGATGTCGCGCGTCAC
>JAJUFY010000165.1 GCA_029263635.1 Ectothiorhodospiraceae bacterium
GCCGCTGGCGGCCTGGCCGCTGCCGAGCGCGATCGGCGGCGGCTCGACCCGGT
This sequence comes from Ectothiorhodospiraceae bacterium, assembly GCA_029263635.1. Classification (GTDB taxonomy): domain Bacteria; phylum Pseudomonadota; class Gammaproteobacteria; order Nitrococcales; family AK92; genus JAAYIK01. The sequence goes on from JAJUFY010000165.1 coordinate 54, forward strand.
TGCTGCTGCTGTGCAGGGTGTCGAGGGTGATCAGCACTGCGAACAGCAGCCAGAACACGGCGGTGGCGAGGCGGAAAGCACGTTTGCTGATCATGCCGCCACCCCCTGCGCGGCAGGCGCGCCTGCCGGCTGGCCGCTGACCCGCTGGCGCAGCCGCACGCCGATCAGCGAGCCGCTGAAGGCGAAGGCGAACCACACCCAGCCATGCACGCTGGCCGAAGCAATGCCGTCCAGGAAAGCGCCGACATTGCAGCCAAACGCCATGCGCGAGCTGTAGCCGAGCACCAGGCCGGCGGCGGAGGCGATCAGCAGGCGCTTGGCCGAGGGCACGCGGATGTCGGCCGGGCCGTTCCAGCGCGACGCCGCAAAGGCACCGAAGACGAGGCCGATGTTGGTCACCGAGGTCACGTCGGCGAGAATCGGCTCGGCCAGCCGCTGGGCGTGCGGAGCAGCGCCCCAGAAGGCGTCGCCAACCGGGCTCCAGCCCAGCGCGGTGGCTGCCTTGGCGCCCCACAGGCCGATGCCGTAGACGATGCCCCAGGGCTGACCGGCCACCACCAGATGCACCAGATACAGCACGGCGAGCAGCACTGCGCCGATCCACCAGTGCTTGGCGGAGCCGAGCGTGACGGTCTGGCCGGCGGCTGCCAGCCTGGCCCGGTGGCGGCGCGCGCCCTGTCCTGCCAGCCAGGCGACCAGCCCGCAGCCGATCACGGTGATGGCGAGCGCGGTCGGCCAGCCGAACTGCAGCATGTCGATCGGCGGCAGGCCGCCGAGCGCGATCCAGGCCGGCTGGTGGGAGGCACCGATGAAGCTGCCGATGGCGAAGGTGGGCAGCACTGCGATCGACATCGGCGCACCGGCGCCGGCCTTGTACAGCGTGCCGGAGCCGCAGCCGTCGGCCAGTTGCATGGCGGCGCCGAAAAGGAAGGACCCCAGCACCAGACTCAGGGTCAGCGGAGCGACGGCGCCGACCAGTTCGCCGGTGCTATTCGCCAGCAGCGGCAGGGTGAGAGCAGCTGCCAGTACCAGCAGCAGCATCTGCGCCCACAGACCGCGCGGGTCACGGTGTTCGATGTAGTTGCGCCAGCCGGTGGTGAAGCCGAAGCGGGCACCTTGCAGCACGGCACCGAAGCCGATGCCGAGCAGGGCCAGCAGGCCCTGCCGCAGTCCCGCGCCGAGCATCACACCGAAGGCGAGCGCCAGGCCACCGAAGACCAGCGCGAAGCGCGTAAAAAACAGCATGATCCGCCTCTTACTTCTTCAGCGCACGCTTGGCATCCAGCACCAGCGCTTCCAGTCGGGACGGCTGATTGTCCATCGGCAGGTCGGTCTTGCTCCAGGCGACCATCGATTCCGGATACAGCTGGACCTGGCTGTTGCCGGCAATCTCGGACAGCACGAACCAGTTGGTGGCCGCCCAGTGGCCGGTGTTGCAGAACGACACGGTCGGGGCGTCCGCCACGCCGGCCTGCTCGGCGATGGCGCGCAGCTCCTCGGCCGGCTTCAGGGTCTTGCCGTCGGCATTGAAGAAGGTCGAGAACTCCAGCACCTTGGCGCCGGGCAGGGTGCCGTAGCGGGCGGCGGCATCGACACGCTGTTCGCCGTTGAAGAAGCTCGCCGGGCGGGAGTCGAGCAGCAGCGGGCCCTGGCCGGCCTTGACGATGGCGGCGACATCCTCGGTGCTGGCGATCAGGCTCCGGTCGTAGCGATAGGTGAACTCGCTGGGAGCGACTTCGGGCACGGCGGTGTCGAGCGTGCCGCCGGCCGCCTGCCAGCCCAGCGTGCCGCCGTCCAGCACCGACAGGCGGGTCAGGCCGCCGACCTTGAGGGTCCAGTACACCCGGGCAGCGGCGCCGAAATCGGTGGCGTTGCTGCCGGCGTGGGTGACGACCACATGGGTGTCGTGATCGATGCCGGCCTTGCGCAGCAGCTCGGTCAGCTCGGCTTCGGAGCGCAGCGCACCGGCGTTGTCCGCCGGCCCGCGGTAGGCGCCGTAGGGGGTGTTGACCGCACCCGGAATATGCCCGGCGGCGTAGTCCTGCGGGGCGCGAATGTCGAGTACGCGGACGTTCGGCTGGCCGAGCAGAGACTGCAGCTCGGAGGCTGTCAGCAGCGGCGAAACGGCGGCCGGCGTCGCTTCTGACGCTTCGGCGAACGCAGCGGACGGCAGCACAGCGACAAGGCTGCCTACCAGCAAAGCGGCGGTAAGGCGAATGTTTCGTAGCATGGCACTTCTTTCGACTGAGATGGGCCGCCGGCCGGCGGCAGGATAGAGGTAGACGGGCGATGCTAAGAAACCGATGCGAGCCTCTCAAAGAATAACTTCTGATTTGCTTATGGATATTTGTAATAAGGCGCCTGTCACTGTAAGCGCTGCACAAGTTCCACCGCTGCCGGATCGTTGCGCTTGCGCAGGTTACGAAGGGCGTGCCTGATGATCCAGCGGGTTTCCGGTTGCGCGTCGGCTGCCCAGTCCTCGCACAGGGCGAGGACCTGCTCCGGATGGTCGGCGGCAATGTCATGCAGGTTATTGGCGACCGACTTGCGGACATAGGCCGACGGATCGGCCTTGAGCGGTGCGAGCAGCGTCAGCACCGGCTCCGGATCGTGCACGAAGCGGTGCAGGCGGCGCGCCCAGGGCAGCCGGCTGCGGGTGCCCTCGCTTGCCAGGCGGCGGTGATGGAAGTTGGGCGAGCCGGCCCATTGCCGCAGGCGCGCCATTGTCAGGTCGTAATGCCGGTCGATGTACGGCCGCACGGCGTATTCGGCGGTATGCCGGCAGGTGATCTCGCCGAGCGCATCCAGGCTCTCGACCGGGTCGTCCATCCCGTACGCCTCGACGAAATAGGCGACCGGCATCAGCCAGTAGTACTCCGAGAAGGTCCCGGTCTGGTTGGGATTCTCCGGGCCCAGGATGCCGCGCAGGATGGCCAGCGCCGTCGGGTAGTCATCCGGCAGGTACTGGCGCAGGGCCTGCGCGATCAGTGCTACCCGGGCCTTGAGCGCCAGCGGCTCGACCGCACCGGCGACGGTCGTCACAAAGGCCGCAGCCGCAAATCCCGGGTAGACGGCGCCAATCCGCGCCGCCAGTTCCTGGGCCAGAGCGGCGCCGAAATAATCCTTGTACGCCACGGGTCAGGCCCGGTACTGGTCGGCATAGGCGGCCCCCGGCGGAATGACCGTGATCACGTCGATCAGGACGCCGTTCGGGTCGACAGTGATGAAATGGCGCTGGCCGAACTCCTCGCTGCGGAGCTCCAGCAGGACAGGAAGCCTGGCGTCGACCACCAGTCGCTGATACTCGGCATCGACGTCATCCACTTCGAAGTTCAGCAGCAGGCCCTGCGCTGGACGGCGGAAGCCATCCGGCACGGTGGGGTGGCGGCAGTCCACCAGTGCCAGTTCATTGTTGGGCGACGCCGGCTGGCGGAGGCTGACGTACCAGTCGGCCTCGAAGGTCGGTTCGAAGCCGAAATGCCGGCAGTAGAAATCACGGCTCTCGCCGATTCTCTCGGTGCCAAGCACCGGGTAGAAACTGCTCAGGCTGTGCATGCCGATCCTCCCTGAATGTAGAATACATACAGATTGTACGTATAACACATACAGTCTGTATGTCTAGGGGGTGTGATGGAGAAAATGCAGCGGCGGATTGGTAAAGCGGAGCAGCGCGAGGCGACCATGGCCCGCTTGCTGGAAGTCGCCCGGCAGGCCTTCGCAACCCATGGTTACGCGGCAGCAGCGACGGAGGAGATCGTCCGGCAGGCTGGCGTGACCCGGGGCGCGCTCTACCACCATTTCGGCAGCAAGGAGGGCCTGTTTCGGGCCGTGCTCGCACAGGTTCACGCTGAGGTTGGGCAGCGAATCGGCGCTGCTGCCGATGCCGCGGCCGATGGATGGCAGGCGCTGCGGGAGGGTTGCCGCGCATTCCTGGTCGCGGCTAACGACCCGGCCATCCAGCGCATCATGCTCGTCGATGGTCCCGCGGTGCTGGGCTGGAGCGCTTGGCGGACCTTGGACGAGCAGCACTCGATGCACCAGCTGCAGGAGCATTTGGCGCTGCTGATGCAGCAAGGCACTGTTCGCGACCAGCCGGTCGCTGCCTTGGCGCATCTGCTGTCCGGTGCGATGAACGAGCTGGCGCTATGGATTGCCCAGCAACCGGATGCCGCCCAGGCGGCGCAACAGGCGTGGGATGTCCTGGAGCGGGTTCTGGAGGGGCTGCGCCGCGGTTGAAGAGCGGGGAGCCGGCAGGCCCGGCCCGGCGCGGAGAGGCCCGCGAGTTCGGGCTCTGCTGCCGCCGGCCTGGGCGGCAGCAGAGCGTTTACCCGATCAGTAGTCGATGGAGCCGGTGACCGGCTGCCACTTGCCGTTTTTCACCTGCGCGACCAGGGCCTGGCTGGTGCCGATGTGCTTGTCGGGGCCGAAGGAGATGGTCGGGCCGCCGAAGATGTCCTGGTAGCCGGAGATCTGCTGCAGGGCCGCGGTGAAGCTGGCAACGGTGAGATCGGGGCCGGCTTTCTCCAGGGCATGCACGACGAGATCGGCGGAGATGTAGCCGAGCTGGGCCGAGGCCGTCGGCGCTTCGCCGTACGCCTTGCGATAGCGCTCCAGCCAGGTCTTTGCCGGACCCTCGGCAGCGTCGTCGTAGACCAGGTTGAAGCTGGTGACGGCGTAGTAGCCCTCGGTGGCGCCGCCCTGGGCTTCCGCGACCACCCGGTCGTAGGAGGCGATGTTGCCGATCATCGGCACGTTCCAGCCCATGCGCTTGGCGGTGCCGTTGATGAGGATGGTGTCGCGCAGGATGGTGCCGAGGATGATGGCCTCGCAGCCGGCGCCGCGCAGGCTGCTCAGCGCGGTGACGAAGTCGCTGTCGGTCGGCTTGTGGCGCGTCTCCGCGGTCAGGGTCTTGCCCATGGCCTTGAGCTGGTCGCGCACGGCCTCGGCGGTCTCCTCGCCGAAGTCGCTGTCCTGGGTCATCATGCAGATCTTGTCGGCGCCCAGGGTTTCCACCGCGTATTTGGTGCCGACCCGGTTGTGGTCGTAATAGGTCGAGGTGGCGGCGAATTTCAGCGGATGCAGCGGGTGGGCCATGGAACGGGCCGCGGTGTAGGGGAAGAGGTTGGGAATGCCCTTCTCGATCAGGCGCGGCAGCACGGCGTTGTTCATGGGCGTGCCGAGCGCGCCCAGCATGGCGAAGATGCGGTCGCGGTTGATCAGCTTGTTGCTGACCTGCACCGCCAGCGGCACCTGATACTGGTTGTCTTCCACCACCAGCTTGATCTGGCGGCCATGCACGCCGC
>JAJUFY010000442.1 GCA_029263635.1 Ectothiorhodospiraceae bacterium
ACAGCACGCTGCGCGCGGGCCGCGGGCCTTCGGCCATCACCCGTGCGATCTCGATCATGGAGGCGACGGCGGTGGCGTTGTCCACCGCGCCGTTGATGATCGCGTCGCCGGTGTCATCCGGCTCGCCGATGCCGAAGCTGTCCCAGTGGCCGGAGACGATCACCGTCTCGTCGGCGCGCTCGCCGCCCGGCAGCAGGCCCAGCACGTTGCGGGTGGTGATGCGGCTGCGCTCCACGTTGAAGGCGGCCGAGAAGGTGGCGTCGCCCAGCGGGTGGGCGCGGAAGCCTTCCTGCTGCGCGGCGCGCTTGGCCTCCTCGAAATCCAGGCCGGCTTCGGCAAACAGGCGCTCGGCGGTGGCGCGCTGGATCCAGCCGCGCACGCGCAGGTGATGGTCGGCGGCGTCCTCGCGCACGATGTCGAACTGGGGCGCGGCGCGGCCGCTGCGCACGGTGGCCCAGGGATACGCGGCGGGTTCGGTCTCGTGCACGATCAGCACACCGGCGGCGCCGCGGCTGGCCGCCTCCAGGTACTTGTAGACCCAACGGCCGTACCAGGTCATGGCGCGGCCACCGAAGCGGCCGGGTTCGGTTTCAAAGTCCGGGTCGTTGACCAGCACCACCACCACCTTGCCTGCCACGTCCAGGCCGGCGTAGTCGTCCCAGTCCAGCTCCGGCGCGGTGATGCCGTAGCCGGCGAACACCACGGGCAGGCCGCGCAGGTCGACCTTGCCGTCCGGGTGCAGGGTTTCCAGGGCGATGTCCTCGCCGTTGGCCAGCTCCCACGCCGTGCCGTTGAGCGAGAACGAAGCCGCCACCGGACCGGCGATCACGGTGCGCTCCAGGGTCACGGCCTGGGTCCAGCCGCCGTCCTCGCCGGCCGGCTCAAGCCCGGCGGCGGCGAACTGCTCCTGGATGTACGCAACGGTGCGGTCTTCGCCCGGAGTGGCGGGGGCCCGGCCCTCGAACTCGTCCGAGGCCAGGATCGCCAGGTGCCGCGCCAGGTTGTCGCTGCTGATCCGGGCCGCGTCAGCCTGGGTTGCGGCAGGGGGTGCGACATCCTCTTCCGCGGGCGATTGGGCGTGGCCTCCACAGGCCGCCAGAAACAACGCCGCAACGGACGCCCCGATCAGATTCTTCATCCTCGTTCCCCGGCCCATGAAAGCATCCATTCTAGAAGCATTGTGGCCATCCCCAGGTGGCGCAGCGCTTCACGGCGCGCCACACTGGATTGCATGTGCTATTCAGCGCAAATCTGGGCCGATTACCACCGCTACGTGCGCAAATTCGGCGCCACGGTGGACATCGCGGAGTTCGCGCGGCTTTACGAGCAGCGCAATCGCGGCGAAAAGATCCGCACGCCGCGGGCGATGGATGCCGCGTTCGCGAAAGCCGGAGCGCCTGAAACCCCGGCGATCAGCCAGCTCATCGCCTCCTGGAACGAACGCCAGGAAGCCGAACTCCAGCAGGAGCTGTTCCGCCAGAAAAAACGCGTGGCCGACGCCGAACGCGCGCTGCAGCTGCGGGTGACGAAGAAGGCGCAGGAGGACGTGCGCATCGGCGGCAACAAGGTGGCACAGCTCACCGCGCGGCTGAAGGACCTGCAGCGCAGCCGGCCTGTGCCGGAGGATTCGCGCGTCTTCCCGCAGATGCACGCGCCGGTGCTGGTGTCCGAGGGCGGGCGGCTGGTGGTGCGGCCGATGCGCTACCAGT
>JAJUFY010000474.1 GCA_029263635.1 Ectothiorhodospiraceae bacterium
CAGGACATGGCAGAGACTGTCGAGCTGAGGGTACCGGACATTGGTGATTTCGACGCGGTCGAGGTCATCGAGGTATTGATTGCGCCGGGTGATCAGGTGGCTGAGGAGCAGTCGCTGATCACGCTGGAGAGTGACAAGGCGACGATGGAGGTGCCGAGCAGTCATGCTGGCACCATTCGCGAGGTGCTGGTGAAGGTGGGCGACAAGGTCTCGGAGGGGGATCTGATTGCCCGTCTGGAGCTGTCGGGGTCGCAGCCGCCGGCGACGGCGCCGCAGGAGAAGGCGGTTGAGCCGGTGGTGGCGGGGCAGCCGCGCGGCGGCGAGATGGCCGAGGAGCCGGCCCCCGGCGCAGCCGCGCCGGTGCGGCCCGAACAGGTCCCGGAAACCGAGATCGTCCGCGATCCGGTGGCCGTCGCCAACAAGGTCGAATCCGATTACCGGCCGTTCCAGCCCACGCCGATCGACCGCGAGGCGCACCGCAAGGCGCACGCCTCGCCGGCGGTGCGCCTGTTTGCCCGCGAGCTCGGCGTTGATCTGTCACGGGTTACCGGCAGTGGCCGCAAGGGGCGGATACTCAAGGAGGACGTGCAGGCGTTCGTGAAGGCCGCGCTTGCCGGCGGCGCGGCCCAGGCACCGGCCGCCACCGGCGGCATTCCGCCCATTCCGGCAGTGGACTTCGGCAAGTGGGGCGAAGTCGAGACGCAGCCGCTTTCGCGCATCAAGAAGATCTCGGGTCCGCATCTGCAGCGGGCCTGGCTCAACGTGCCGCACGTCACGCAGTTCGACGCCGCCGACATCACCGAGCTGGAGGCTTTCCGTGTCGACCAGAAAGCCGCCGCCGAGAAGAAGGGGGCCAAGCTCACCCTGCTGGCCTTCCTGGTGAAGGCCTGCGCCCATGCCCTGCGCGAGTACCCGGACTTCAACAGCTCGCTGGCGCCCGAGGGCGATGCGCTGATCATCAAGCGCTACGTCAACATCGGTGTTGCGGTCGATACACCCGAAGGGCTGGTGGTGCCCGTGCTCAGGGATGCCGACAAGAAAGGCATCTTCCAGATCGCCGCCGAGCTGGCCGAGCTGAGCGGCAAGGCGCGCGACAGGAAGCTCGCGCCTGCCGACCTGCAGGGCGGCACCTTCAGCATTTCCAGCCTGGGCGGCATTGGCGGCACGGCGTTCACGCCGATCGTCAACGCTCCCGAGGTGGCCATTCTCGGCGTCTCCCGTGCGGCGATGCAGCCGGTCTGGAATGGCGAGGCCTTCGTGCCCCGGCTGATGCTGCCGCTGTCCTTGTCCTACGATCACCGCGTCATCGACGGTGCTGCCGCAGCCCGTTTCACCACCTACCTGGCCGGGCTGCTGGGCGACATCCGCCGGCTGCTGCTGTAGCGCCGGTTCATATCGGAAGGGAAGCAGGACATGGCAGAGACTGTCGAGCTGAGGGTACCGGACATTGGTGATTTCGACGCGGTCGAGGTCATCGAGGTATTGATTGCGCCGGGTGATCAGGTGGCTGAGGAGCAGTCGCTGATCACGCTGGAGAGTGACAAGGCG
>JAJUFY010000007.1 GCA_029263635.1 Ectothiorhodospiraceae bacterium
ACCCAGGCACTGGCCAAAACCGATGCGGTGCCCCAGCAGCAGCTCGACGACCACACTGCCGCCTTTCACCAAGCCCGTGCCGCGCTTGCAGCCGCCCAGGCGCAGATGCAGGCGGCGCGGGCAGCCGTCACCACCTCCGAATCACAGGTCATTGGCGCAGAAGCCAACGTACAGGCCGCGCAGGCGACCGTCGAGCGCCTGCAGGCGGAGATCACCGACAGTACCCTGCGCTCGCCCCGCGACGGCCGGATCCAATATTTGGTGGCCCGGCCCGGTGAAGTGCTCGGCGCCGGCGGGACGGTGGTCAGCTTGATCGACGTCACCGATGTGTATATGACCATCTTCCTGCCGACCGAGGCGGCCGGCCGGCTCGCCATCGGCGCCGAAGCCCGGCTGGTGCTGGATGCGGCGCCGCAGTACGTGGTGCCGGCGACGGTGTCGTTCGTGGCCGATGTCGCCCAGTTCACGCCGCGGACGGTGGAAACCGCCGAGGAACGGCAGAAGCTGATGTTCCGGGTGCGGCTGCAGATCCCGCCCGAGCTGCTGCGCAAGTATTTGCGCAACGTCAAGGCCGGCCTGCCGGGCATGGGCTATGTGCGTGTCGATCCTGCCGTCGAGTGGCCGCCGGAGCTGCAGGTGAAGCTGCCGTAATGGAAGCGCCGGTCGTCACCACGCACGCGCTGAGCCTGCGCTACCGCGGCAAGGTCGCGCTGCAGGGCGTCGACCTGGAGCTGCCGGCCGGCTGCATGACAGGGCTGATCGGCCCGGACGGAGTGGGGAAATCCAGCCTGCTGGCACTGATCGCCGGTGTCCGCACCGTGCAGGAAGGCCGGGTTCGGGTCCTGGGCGGTGACATGGCCGACCGCCGGCACCGGCAGGCGGTCGGCCCCGGCATCGCCTATATGCCGCAAGGTCTGGGCCGGAATCTGTATCCGACCCTGTCGGTATTCGAGAACGTGGATTTCTTCGGCCGCCTGTTCGGCCACGACCGCCGCGAGCGCGAGCGGCGCATCGGCGGGCTGCTGCAGGCCACCGGCTTGGCGCCGTTCGCCGGCCGGCCGGCCGGCAAGCTGTCCGGCGGCATGAAGCAGAAGCTCGGGCTGTGCTGCGCGCTGATCCACGACCCCGATCTGCTGATTCTCGACGAGCCCACCACCGGCATCGATCCGCTTTCGCGGCGCCAGTTCTGGCAGCTGATCGATGCCATCCGCCGCGAGCGGCCCGGCATGAGCGTCCTGGTCGCCACCGCCTACATGGATGAGGCTGCCAGCTTCGACTATCTGGTGGCGATGGACGCCGGCCGGGTGCTGGCTACCGGCAGTCCGCGGGAGCTGCTGACGCGCACCGGCAGCCGTTCGCTGGAAGCGGCCTTCATCGCTTTGCAGCCTGGCGCGCTGCAGCGGCGACGCCCGGCCACCGGGCCCGGGCTGCAACCGCCGGAAGGCGAGGCCGAGATCGCCATCGAGGCGCAGAACCTGACCAGGCGCTTCGGCGATTTCACCGCCGTCGACAGCGTCAACCTGCGTATCGGGCGTGGCGAGATCTTCGGTTTCCTCGGCTCCAACGGCTGCGGCAAGACCACCACCATGAAGATGCTGACCGGCCTGCTGCCGGCCAGCGAGGGGCAGGCCTGGCTGTTCGGTCGCGAGGTCGATCCGCACGACCTGGAGACCCGCCGGCGGGTCGGTTACATGTCGCAGGCCTTTTCGCTGTACACCGAACTGACGGTACGGGAGAACCTGGCGCTGCACGCCCGGCTGTTCCGGCTGCCCCGCGCCGAGATCCCGGCCCGGGTTGCCGCCATGGCACGGCGCTTCGGTCTCACCGGCGTCCTCGACGAGCTGCCCGGCGCCTTGCCGCTGGGGCAGCGGCAGCGGCTGTCGCTGGCGGCGGCGATGATCCACGGCCCGGAAATGCTGATCCTCGACGAGCCGACCTCGGGAGTCGATCCGGCAGCCCGCGACGCTTTCTGGGAAATCCTGGTCGAGCTGGCCCGGCGCGACCGGGTCACCATTTTCATCTCCACCCATTTCATGAACGAGGCCGAGCGCTGCGACCGTATCTCGCTGATGCATGCCGGCCGGGTGCTGGTGACTGGCACCCCGGCGGAACTGATCGAGCGGCGCGGCGTGCGTGATCTGGAGGAGGCCTTCATCGCCTATCTGGAGGAGGCCGTCGCCGCCGAGGCGCCGGCTGAACTGCCGGTCCCGGCGCCGCCTCCGGCACCCGCAGCACCCGGCCACCGCCGCTTCGACCCGCGCCGGCTCTACAGCTACGCCCGGCGGGAGGCGCTGGAGCTGCGGCGCGATCCGATTCGAGCCAGCCTGGCGCTGGTCGGCAGCCTGATTCTGATGCTGGTGATGGGCTACGGCATGAGCATGGACGTCAACGACCTGCGTTTCGCCGTGCTGGACCGCGACCAGACCGTCAGCAGCCGCGACTACGTGCAGAGCCTCGCCGGTTCGCGCTACTTCACCGAGCAGTCGCCGATCTTCGACGACGCCGAGCTGGATCGGCGCATGCGTTCCGGCGAGCTGAGCCTGGCGCTGGAAATCCCGCCCGGGTTCGCCCGCCGTCTGGCCCGCGGCGATCCGGTCGAAATCGGCGCCTGGATCGACGGTTCCATGCCGTCCAGGGCTGAGACGGTCAGCGGCTATGTGCAGGGCATGCACATGCACTGGCTGGCCGAGCGGCTGACGCGGGCGGGCGGTGAAGGGCAGCCGCTCGGGCTGGCCGGCATCGAGACCCGCTTCCGCTACAACCCGGACGTGAAGAGCCTGGTGGCCATGGTGCCGGCCATGATTCCGCTGCTGCTGATGCTGATCCCGGCGATGCTCACCACGCTCAGCGTGGTGCGGGAGAAGGAGCTCGGCTCTATCGTCAACTTCTATGTCACCCCGGTGACCCGGCTCGAGTTCCTGCTCGGCAAGCAGCTGCCCTACATCGGCCTGGCGATGTTCAATTTCCTGTTGCTGCTGCTCATGGCGGTAGCGCTGTTCCGGGTGCCGATGACCGGCAGCGTCCCCGCGCTCGCGGCAGCGGCGCTGATCTACGTGAGCGCCTCCACCGCGCTCGGGCTGGTGTTCTCCACCTTCATGCGCAGCCAGATCGCCGCCATCTTCGCCACCACCATCCTCACCATGCTGCCGGCGGCGCAGTTCTCGGGCATGATCGATCCGGTGTCGTCGCTGGAAGGTCTGGGCCGACTGATCGGCGAGATCTACCCCACCACCCACGTCCTCACCATTGCCCGCGGGACTTTTTCCAAGGCGCTGGGGTTCGGGGATCTGGCCGCATCGTTCGTGCCGCTGCTGCTGGCGGTGCCGGTGCTGCTGGGGCTGGCGGTGCTGCTGCTGAGGAAGCAGGAGCGCTGACGTGCGGCTCGCCAATGTCCTGCAGCTGGGCCTCAAGGAACTGCGCAGCCTGGCGCGCGATCCCATGATGCTGGCGCTGATCCTGTTCTCGTTCACCGCCTCGGTCTATACGGCTGCCACCGCCATGCCGGAGACCCTCAATCAGGCGCCGATCGCCATCGTCGATGAAGACCGCTCGCCGCTGTCGGGGCAGATCATCGACGCCTTCTACCCGCCGTACTTCTCACCGCCGGTGCTGATCGACCAGTCTGAGATGGACGCGCGCATGGACGCCGGGCTGGATACCTTCGCCCTGGTGATACCGCCCGAGTTCCAGCGCGACCTGCTGGCCGGCGACGCGCCGGCCATCCAGCTCAACGTCGATGCCCCCCGCATGAGCCAGGCCTTCGTCGGCAGCGGCTACATCCAGAGCATCGTCAGCGGCGAGGTGCAGGAGTTCCTCCGCCGCCACCGTGCCGACGCCGCCGCGCCGGTGGAGCTGCTGCTGCGCAACCGCTTCAACCCGGCGCTGGACCCGGGCTGGTTCGGGGCCATCATCGAAGTGATCAACAACGTCACCGCGCTGGCCATCATCCTGGCCGGGGCGGCGCTGATCCGCGAGCGGGAGCACGGCACCATCGAGCATTTGCTGGTGATGCCGGTCACTCCGGCAGAGATCATGACGGGCAAGATCTGGGCGATGAGCCTGGTGGTGTTCGCGGCCTCGGCCTTCTCCCTGATCGTGGTGGTGGAAGGCTGGCTGGAGGTGCCGCTCGGCGGCTCGCTGGGGTTGTTCCTGCTCGGCGCAGCGCTGAACCTGTTCGCCTGTACTTCGCTGGGCATCTTCCTTGGCACCGTTGCCCGCTCCATGCCGCAGTTCGGCCTGCTGCTGATCCTGGTGATGCTGCCGCTGCAACTGCTGTCCGGCGGCGCCACGCCGCGCGAGAGCATGCCGGAGGCGGTGCAGCAGATCATGCTGGCAGCGCCGACCACCCACTACATCATACTGTCCGAGGCCGTGCTGTTCCGCGGCGCTGGGCTGCCGGTGGTGTGGCCGCAGCTGCTGGCTCTGGCAGTCATCGGCGCGGTGCTGTTCGGGTTGTCGCTGGCTCAGTTCCGCAAGGCGGTGGGGACGCTGGGCTAGCACCGTCCTGGCTGGCGGCGGCGCTCGGGCGCTAGACGGCGTCGATGATGTAGTAGGCGATGGCGGCCAGCACGGCGACGATGCCGATCCACATCGACAGCAGGCCGGCGTTACTGCGGCGGGTGGCGAACCCCGCTGTCAGCAGGAGCAGGCCGGCGACGAAGCCGGCCAGGGCTGCGGTGCTGGGAGCGATCATGGGCGGCTCGGCTTGGGCTTTCCTTGAGATATGACAGCCGGACGGGCGCCGCGTCAACCGCGGTCTGGCGGTCGTGTCCTTGAGCCAGGGCAAGATCCGGGCTGGCCGCAGGTGGCAGACTGCGTTACAGGCAATGCGGCAACAGGAGGCATCATGGCAGAGGATCGGGTTTCAATCCGGCTCGCCCATCGGCAGGATTACCAGTTCGACGTCGGCTTCGCGAGCGGTGCCCCGGCGCTGCTGGTGGACGAGCCGCCGCCGCTGGGGACTGCTGCCGGACCGAGCCCGGTGGAGCTGCTGCTGGCGGCCGTCGGCAACTGCCTCGGCGCCAGCCTGCTGTTCGCGCTGCGCAAGTTCAAGCTGAGCCTGCAGCCGGCCAGCCTGGAGGCGACCGCCAGCCTTGGGCGGGTGGAGGGGCGCTTGCGGGTAGTGGCGATCGCGGTGACGATCCGCCTCGATCAGGCGGTGGCGGAGCCACCGCAGCACCTGGACCGGGTGCTCGACCAGTTTGAAGGGTTCTGCACTGTCACCCAGAGTGTTGCGGCGGGCATCAAGGTCGAGGTCACGGTGCTCGACGCCGACGGCCGCCGGCTCAAGTAAGGATCGCGCCTTGCCAGGGGCTTGGTTTCCCTGCGCTTGTCGGCGCGCTAGCCGGTAGCCACCAGGTCCCGATACAGCCGCTCGACATCCTCGCGTCGGCACAGCCCGGTGCCGGGCGAGAGCAGGGTGGCAGCGCTGGCGGCGATGCCGAGCTGGACGGCGTCCGTCAGCTCGCGGCCGTCTGCCAGCGCGAACACGATGGCCGCCACCATGGTGTCGCCGGCGCCGACCGCGCTGCGGATCGGCACGTCCAGGGCCGGGAAATGGCGGCAGTCGCCGGCGGTCGCCAGCAAGGCGCCGTCGCGGCCGAGCGAGACCACCACCACCTCGGCCCGGCCTTCGCCGAGCAGCCGGCGGGCGGCGTCGCGCAGCTCGGCCTCGCCGGACAGCGGCCGGCCCGCCAGCTGCGCCAGCTCGTTGCGATTGGGCTTGAGCAGATAGGCGCCCTGCGCCTGCCGCAGCGCCTCGCCCGAGGTGTCCAGCACCAGCCGCATCCCGTCCTGCCGGGCGAGCCGGGCCAGCTCGGTGTAGAAATCGGCCGGAACGCCCGGTGGCAGGCTGCCGCTGGCGACCAGATAGTCGGGCCGCGGCGTCAGCGCCGCGATCGCCTGCAGGCAACGCTGCTGCTCGGTTTCGCTCAGGGCAGGGCCGGGCAGGACGAAGCGGAACTGGTCGCCGCTGGTCTGCTCGTTGACCGTGAAGCTCTCTCGGGTCAGTCCTTCGATGGTGACGGGGTGGCGGGGAATGCCGTGGCTTGCCAGCAGGCTGGTCAGCAGGTCGCCGGTCGGGCCGCCGGCCGGGTACACGGCGGTGGCCGTTCCGCCCAGCGTGCCGATCACCCGGGACACGTTGATCCCGCCGCCGCCAGGGTCGTAGCGGGGCGTCTCGCAGCGCAGCTTGCGGGTCGGGATCACGCGCTCGGCTTCGGTAGCGACGTCGAGCGCCGGGTTCATGGTAAGGGTGGCGATGACAGCGGTCATGAGCGGTTCCCGGCCAGTTGATTGACTCCGGGCTGCGGCTGCCAGTCGTGGCTGCCCGGCTGCCGCCACAGCTCCAGCCGCTGCCGCGGGCCGAACGGATAGCGCCGGTCCCGCACCAGGATGTGCGGGGGGCCGTTCCAGCCGCCCGGCGCGCTGAGGCACAATCGGTCTCCCTCGATCTCGACATCAAGCCAGTGGCCTCTGTAGCACAGTCGCAGCTGGAGGCCTTCCAGTTGGTCGGCCAGGCAGGGGTTCAGCCGCAGGCCGTCGTCGCGTACCTCCAGTCCGGTCTGACCGAGCTGGATCAGGTCCACGCTGCCGGCCATGGCTCCCAGGTGGATGCCCTCCTGCGTGGTGCCGCCCTGCACGTCGGCGATGTCGCTCTCCAGTGCCTCCTTCAGCAGCGCCCAGGAGCGCGGCCGGTCGGAGCGCGCCAGTACCCAGGCGTGCACCACCTGGCTGAGCGTGGAGCCGTTGGAGGTGCGCTTGAGGTAGTAATCGATGGTGCGCCGGATCAGCGGGGCGCTGAACCGGTAGCCGAGCTGGGCGAACAATGCGGCGAGCTCCTCGGCCGAGAACAGGTAGAACAGCATCAGCACGTCGGCCTGCTTGGAGGCCTTGTAGCGGTTGACGCTATCGCCCTCAGCCTCCAGCAGGCGATCCAGCCGTTGGATGTTGCCGTACTTGCGGCGGTAGCCCTCCCAGTCGAATTCCTGCAGTCGCTCGTAGCCCTCGAACTGGCTGGGGATGCCGTCGTGAAAGGGTACGAACAGCTTGCGGCTGATCCGGTCCCAGGCCGTCAGCTCCTGTTCGCCAAGTTCCAGATCGGCCAGCAGTTCGCGGCGACGGGTGGTACCGATCTGTTCCAGCGCCTCCAGCGCGCGCTGCAGCAGCCAGGCCACCATGACGTTGGTATAGGCGTTGTTGTCCAGTCCCGGCCGGTCCGACCAGGGATAGCGGTCGTGGAACTCGTCGGGCCCCATCACGCCGCGGATCTCGTAGCGCTCGCGGTCCGGGTTCCAGCTGACGGCGCTGGCCCAGAAGCGGGCGATCTCGAGCAGCATTTCGGCGCCGTAGAACGACAGGAACTCCCGATCCTGGGTGACCTGGTAGTAGCGCCAGATGTTGTAGGCGATGGCGGCATTGACGTGGCGCTGCAGGTGGGTGTTGTCCGGCAGCCAGCGGCCGGACTTCGGGTTCAGGTGCAGGACCTGGGTTTCCTCGCGGCCGTCGCTGCCGCTCTGCCAGGGATACATGGCGCCATGGAAACCGGCGGCGCGCGCCAGCCGCCGGGCGGCGTTGAGACGCCGGAAACGGTAGCGCAGCAGCGAGCGGGTGATCTCGGGAATGCGGTAGGTCAGGAACGGGAAGATGAACAGTTCGTCCCAGAAGATATGGCCGCGGTAGGCCTCGCCATGCAGGCCGCGAGCCGGCACGCCGACGTCCAGATCGGCACTGTGCGGCGAGACGGTCTGCAGCAGGTGGAAGATGTGCAGCCGCAGGATCATCTGCAGCCGTTCCTGGCCTTTCAGCAGCACGTCGCAGCGGCCCCACAGGTGGCTCCAGACCCGTGCCTGGCTGGCGGCCAGTTCGGCAAAGCGGCCGGCCTCGGCGACGCTTTCGGCGGCCGCCAGCGCCGGCTCGGAGATGGCATGATCGCGGCCGGTGTACAGGGCGACGATCTTCTCGATGGCGATCGGCTGTCCCTGTACCAGATCCAGGCAGAGCTCCTGGCCGATGTAGCCCCGCTCCTGCAGCAGCCGGCGCGGGACCGGCTCGGCGGCCATGCCGTCGCGGTAGGCGCGGGTGCGGGCGGCCAGCGCGACGCGCAGCCGCGACTGGTTGGTGACGACCGCCAGTCGCACGCAGTCCTCGGTCAGCTGGCTCGTCTCGAGCGGCTCCAGGTGAGTGCTGGCGAGCTGACGGTAACGCGCCACGCCGGCATTGATGACCCGCCCGTCCAGAGCCGCGCGCACCGTGATCGGTCCTGACCAGTTGTGCGCGGTGAGTGTCCACTCGATGGCGGCCAGATGCGGATTGCCCATGTGCACCAGGCGGCGGCAGACGAGGGTGCTTTCGCGTCCCTGGCGGTCGCGGAAGCGGATCCGGCGGCGCAGCAGGCCCGCGCGCAGATCCAGTTCCTGCCGGTAGTCGAGCAGCTCGACCGCCAGCACGTTGAACCAGTCGCCGTCCTCCGGCCGGAAGCTCAGCGGCAGCCAGTTCGGCATGTTGACCAGGTCTTCGTTCTCGATGGTGCGGCCGGCGATGCCGGTCCGCAGGCGGTTATAGCCGCCGGCGAGATAGGTGCCGGGATAGTGGATGTCGCCGGCTTCGCATTCCTCGGCCGCGCCGCGGGTGGCGAAATAGCCGTTGCCGAGCGTGCACAGCGCTTCCCGCAGGCCTTCCTTGGCCGGGTCGAAGCCGTGGTAGGCGAGGGTCCAGGCGCTCATGGCGGCGACGACGTCACCGGCAGCGCCCGGCGGCGGCCGACCGCTGGCGGAGCGGCAGGCCGATCCAGGGCGGCGGCAGCTCGGCCAGGTCCTGCACCACCAGGTCGGCGCCGTGCCCGAGGAGGGCGGGGGCTTGCCCGGCCCGGTCGACGCCGATTACCAGGCCATAGCCGGCGGCGCGTAGCGCGGCCACGCCGGCCAATGCGTCCTCGACCCCGAAGGCGTCGGCCGGCGCCACCCCCAGCAGGCGGGCGGCGTGCAGGTAGACAGCCGGATTCGGTTTGCCGGCAAGCCCGAGCCGGGCGGCGTCGTTGCCGTCGATGCGCAGGTCGAACAGTCCGCTCAGGCCGGCCGCTGCCAGCACGGCATCGGCATTGCGGCTGGACGTCACCAGTGCCGTCCGTACCCCGGCGGCGTGCAGTGCCCGGACCAGCGCGACCGCACTGTCGAACACCTCGACTCCGTCCTCCTGCAGGCGGCGGTTGAAGATCGCGTTCTTGCGGCTGCCGAGGCCGTAGACCGTTTCCTGCCCGGGCGCATCCTCCGGAGAACCGTCGGGCAGGGCGATGCCGCGAGCCCGCAGGAAGCTGCGGATGCCGGCATGGCGTGGTTTGCCGTCCAGATAGCGGCGGTAATCGGCTTCGCTGAATGGCCGGAAGGGCTCGCCCTGCCGTTCGGAGCGCTGGCGCAGGAAGGTATCGAACAGTTCCTTCCAGCTGGCCAGGTGGAGCCTGGCTGTTGCGGTCAGAACGCCGTCGAGGTCGAACACTCCGGCCTGGAATGAAGCCAGTGGCCTTGTCCGGCATCCGCAGGGCGGCACCTCCTCCATGGCTGCGGTTTCCTCCGGCGCGGTTGGGGTAACGGTCAAGAACCCGCGGGCATTCGGTACGGGATCTTGAGCAGGTTGGGTCGAAGCGGCCGATCTCAAATCGCAGCGCGCCTGCGGACTCATGCAATTGCCCCTTGTTTGCAGGACCGACAGGAACCACTGTGGGGCCGGTAAGGTGCTAAACCGGAACAGGAATGCCGGTTTTGTGGGAGCAAGCCCGGCTCATCGAGCAGCGGCCGTGCCGGCTGGTCGTCCGATGGGCATGCAGTCCGTCGGCAGGGCATGCAAGGAAGCAAGGAGGTAGGCAACATGCGACTCAAGACACTCGTAACGACCGCCGCTGTCCTCTGCGGCGCCAGCGGTCTGGCGGCTGCACAGGGCAATCCGTTCTCCGGCCTGAGTCCCTACGTCGGCGCCGGCGCCGGCCAGTCCGATTTCGATATCAGCAGCGGCGATTGGGGGGTCGGCGTTACCCGGGACGACGACACCGACACCGCCTGGCGCGTGTTTACCGGCATCCGGCTGTTTCAGTTCATCGGCGTTGAACTCGGCTACATCGATTTCGGCGAAACGACCGGGACCGGACTGACTGGGTCTGCCCGCGCCGAAGCGCAGGGCATCGACCTGGTAGCGCTGGCTGCCTTGCCGGTGTTCCAGCAGGGGCCGCATCAGTTCGACGTTTTCGCCAAGGCCGGCGGCTACTGGTGGGATAGCGATGTCAGGGGGGCGGGGGCAGGCAACGACCTGCGCGATGCCGACGACTTCGACTACACCTACGGAGCCGGTGTCCAGTATCAGTTCAGCAATTTCGGCGTGCGCGCCGAGTGGCAGCGCTATAACGATGTGTTCGGACGGGTCGATACCGACGTCGTGATGGGCAGCGTGCTGTTCCGCTTCTGAAGTCCACGCCCTGCCGGCCGCCCGAGGGCAGCCGGCAGGGCGTGCTGGATCGGTGGGGTTCTGCCCGAAGCTCGTCAGCGCGACTGGTGGATGTCCGTCCTGTGCCGAGCGGCCCAGTCGGCCAGGGCGGCGTACATCGCCTCGTCGGTCGGGTCGGCGGCCACCACGGGCGGCGGCAGCCCCAGTCGCCGAGCCGCCTCGGCAATGCGCGGATGCCCCACCAGCAGTGTTGCCCTTTCCAGTCCGGCCCGGGCCGGCGCGTCCAGGCTGTGGGTCAGGTTTTCGAGTGCCTCGCTGCTGGTGACGGCGACTGCGTCCACACCGTCCCGCAGCGCTTGGCGCAGCGCAGCCGCCTGTTCCGCGTCCGGGCCGTTGCGCTGATAGGCCTGGACGTAGACGACCTCGGCGCCGCGGGCTCGCAGTGTCCTGCCCAGCAGCATGCGCCCGTCCTGTCCGCGAACGATGGCGACGCGCTTGCCCTGCATGGCCTGCACCGCCGGCAAGGCCAGGAAGGCCTCGCTATCGAAGCCCGTCGCCGGACAGACATCGGCCCGGTAGCCGTGGCGTTCCAGGGCCTGGGCCGTCTTCGTGCCGATCGCCCCGATCAGGGTCTGCGGCGGAATGCGCTGCCGCAGCCCATGAATGGCGGCGATGCCGTACTCGACGGCGTTGGGACTGTTGAAGATCAGCAGGTCGATGTTGCCGAGCCGCGCAGCCAGGCGCTGCAGTTCGCTGCCATCGGCGGGGCTGCTGATCCGGATCACCGGGCAGCGCAAGGGCTCGGCGCCGGCGCGCTCGAGCAGGGCGCAGAAGCTTTCGGCCTGGTGCGCCGGGCGGGTCACGATGATGCGCAGGCCGTGCAGTGTGCTTGAGGAGGGGGAGCCGGGCATGGGCAGGGCAGTCTCTAGTTCACCATCGTCATGAGCTGGAACTCGATCACCTCCGGCATGGCCAGCAGCGAGGTCGACAGCCGGTCCAGGTTCCGGCGGTTAAGGGTCTTGAGCACCATATGGCATTCGAAGATTTCGCCGCCGCCGGTCAACTGGTAGCTCATGCGGGCAATCGAGAAATGGTGCTGCTTGAGCAGCTGGCGGATTTCCTGCTCCGACAGCACCTTGTCCCGCCGAAAGCGCACGATGTGGCGCACATAATGACGGGCCGGCATCTTCATCTCGACGACCCGGAACAGCGACAGGATACCAAGGGTGAGGGCGGTGGCGAGCAGGCCGGGGTAGTAGAAGCCGATGCCGAGCAGGGTGCCGATGGCGGCCGTCATCCAGATCGAGGCGGCGGTAGTGAGGCCGCGGACGGTCAGGCCCTCCTTGAAGATGACGCCGGCGCCGAGGAAACCGATGCCGGTCATGATGCCCTGCGCCATGCGGGTCGGATCGGTGCGGATGGTCTCGATCGGCAGCAGGTCCAGCCAGAGCCGCTGGTAGGCGGTCACCAGCATCAGCAGCGCTGATGCCACGCAGACCAGCGCGTGGGTACGGAACCCGGCCGGCCGGCCGCTGAAAGTTCTTTCCATGCCGATCAGGCTGCCGGCGATCAGGGCCGTCACGAGATGGGTGGCGATGGCAATGTAGTCGTCGTGCATCGGCCGTCGGATCAGGTGTGTCGTGGGATGCGCTGCGAGACAGCCTGGGAAGGCCAGCGTCCCGCCCGTATCGGGTCCGCCGCAGGCGTTCGGCGGCCGCGGGCAGTCCCGCTGCTGGGGGGCCGCACAGCCGGGTGACGTCTTCACTATTATGGGTAGCGCGGCGGCGAATGCCTACTGCGCCGGCCGCCGGGCGGCGACCGGAACCGCAGGCCGGCGGGAGGGAGTCGCAGCCGGGCGGGTGACTGCTCGTGATTACAGGTCGTAGCGGCCGGCCGCCTCCGGCTGGAACAGCAGCGCCCGTACCAGCAGGCGGCGCGTACCCCTGGGAGTGGGAACCTCGACGACCTCGCCGATCCGGGCTCCGATCAGCGCCGCGCCCAGCGGTGCCAGCACCGAGATCCGGCCTGCTCCGGAATCGGCCTCGTTGGGAAATACCAGCTCGTATTCGCTCTCGGCGTTGCTCTCCAGGTCCTGCAACCGGACCCGGCTGTTCATGGTCACCACATCGCTGGGCACGCTGGAGGGCGCGGCTTCGGCGCACAGCGCCAGCTTGTCGGTCAGCACGCGCAGATGGGCCGGCGCAGTGCTGCTCTCATGCCGGGCCAGGAGCGGCTCCAGGCGCTGGATGTCTCGGCTGTTCAGGGTCAGGGTTTCGTTACTCACGACACGGTCTCGCATTAACCGCCCGGGATGCGGGCGCAGGCGACGCCAGGCGATTCGAGATCGCCTGACAGATGAAGTTCGGGGATGGTCAGCAAAGGCTATCGTGCCGGTTTATCTCTGCCCGCCGGCACGCGGTCGGACTACGGTGAGATGACGCGTCGTCCTCTCAAGGAGCGCGCCAGGGGATCGTTCTGGAGATCGTTGGGCGCCATAACCGTAGGAGAAGCAACAAGATGGCAGATGCGGCTGAGTATAGCGCCCGGGCCAATAAATGCCAGGGCCTGCGGCCTAGGGTGACAGTGTTTGCTACCGTCACCCTGCGGTTGGTCAAGGAGCTGTCATTCCTGGCTTGAGCCGGCGGCTTCGGGCTGATAGATCACCCGATTGACGCGCAGGCGGATGACGCCGCCGCCGGGACGCGACCACTCGATGGTCTGGCCCTCGGACAAGCCCAGCAGGGCGCTGCCGACCGGCGCCAGAATGGAGACCTTGCCCGGCGTTCCATCGATATCCTGCGGGTACACCAGCGTCATCTCGTGAACTTTGCCGCTGCCTTCCTCGACGAATTGCACCGTCGAGTTCATGGTGACGACACCAGGCGGTACCTCGGTCGGCGATACCACCTCGGCTCGCTCCAGCTCTTTCCAGAGACTGTCGACGCCAGGCAGATCACCGGCTGCCGTGTTCGACAGCAAATGCTCAAGCCGCTCGAGGTCGCTGCTCGTTACGATAATGCTTGGTTGAGTCACGTCACGGTCTCCCTCTCCGTTCCAAACGGCAACGGCCGTCAAGTTGCCAGCTTTCGCTCAATCGAAACGGCCGAGCACGTTGAAGATGTTTTTTCGACAGTGTAGCCGGAATCGTGGTGCTCTTGAGTAGTCGTTCACAAGGGGTGCCGCGGGTACTGGAGTGGAGGCCGTGGCGGCGCTACGCGCTACAGGAGCAAAAGCCAGAGCCGGTACAAGGAGCTTACGAGAACGGGAGGTATCGCCGCCAGGTGCGAAGCGTTCTGCCGTTGCGTCAGCCGCGAGGGGCCAGGCGCCCCGACCCCTCGGTCATGCCGCGATATCGGTCCAGCTGGAGATCGACAGCCAGCCGACGTAGATCATCGCGACCACCATCAGGGCGACCACGACCCAGCTGAAGACGCGCAAGGGTGCAAACGTGGAGAGAGAATTCGAGACGTCGTTTTTCATATCAAACCGCTCCTTGTTTATGCTCCTTTGATGAAATCGGCGGCAGTCCTCGTGTGACGTAAGTCAAGCTTTGAGGATGGCCGATAATTGTTTGTTTTCATTATATATCCTGGCGAGTTCAATCTCAAGGAGCGGGCCGGCGAGGCACTCTGCGGTCGGGCAGGGAAAGCATAAAGGCCAGGATTTTCTAATCCATCGTATGGCTTTGAACGGGCCTGCCCAACCCTTACCTGTACCGGCTGAGAAGCTGCCGGCGTCTGGCAGAAGGAGCGGCCAATGGGAGTGGGTTTCCGCGCTGTCGTGGCTCTGGCACTGGCCGGCGTGTCGCTGGCCAGCTTTGCCGCCAGGCACGAGGTGAAGATGCTGAATCAGGGCGAGGACGGCGTGATGGTCTTCGAGCCGGGCTATCTGCGGGCCGAGGTCGGCGATACCGTTACCTTCGTTCCCACCGACCCTGCCCACAATTCGGTGTCCGATGCCATTCCCAACGGAGCGCGAGCCTGGAACGGCGCCCTGAACGAGACGGTCACGGTCACACTGGAGAAGGAAGGGATCTATCTATACAAGTGCACGCCGCACCTGCCGCTCGGCATGGTCGGCGTGATCCAGGTCGGCAAGCCGGTCAACATGGACAACGTCAGGCTGGCCGCGGATGCGCTCAGTGCGGGAATTGCGGCGAACAAAGAGCGGCTGCAGAAATACCTGGGGCAGGTGCAATAGGCGCAGCTCCGCTAGCCGGCGCGAAGGCTGTAGAGCAGGCGGGCGAGCAGCAGGAAGGCCAGCGCCCACGACAGGGCGGCCAGCCACAGCAGCATGGCACTGTCGCCGATCCCAAGCCCGGCTGCGAGCCGGGTAGCCGCGGCGATGCCGATCAGGACGGTGCAGATCACGATCTCGGTCGACTTCGCCGGATCCGCCTTGTTCCGCTGCAGGCGAACCCGCGCCATGATGCCGATCGACAGCGAGCCCAGTGCCCCTACCGTGATCACGTGCAGAGCCGCCACCCGGTAGCTGTCGGCAGCGGCAGCCACGGCGAGCAGCAGCAGCCCGATCGCCAGCCAGCCATAGCCTGCGCCGAGGCAGAGCAGATCCGGCCTGCCGGCGAGTTCCCAGAGGCGCCAGCGCAGCAGGCGCACGGCAGCGAGCACGCCGGCTGCACCCAGGGCGACGGCGGTGGCAAGGCCGGCGCCGGGCAGAGGGGCGAGCAGGATGGCGGCACCCATGGCTATTATCAGGGCGCCCTCGATGCGTGGCTGCACCCGCGCTTCCAGATCCATGCCCTGCTTATGGAACTGCCCGGCGACAGCAGGTGCGATGATCCTTCCGCCCATGAACAGCATCAGCAGGGCAAGCAGCAGCACCGCCTCCAGCAGCAGTAGCTGCTGGGTGCCGGAGCCGCCCAGATGGCGGCCGATCGGGGTAGCGGCTGCAACGCCTCAGATGCCGAGCAGCACCGGCCCGATCGCCTGGTTGCGCCATTTCTTCGCAGCCGTCATGAACTTCGGCGCGATCTGCATGGCCAGCAGCAGCGCGAACAGCGCGTTCAGGGTGGCGGCGGCGAGGCTGCCGGGGGCAATCAGGTAGCTGGCCCGCGCCAGCACCCACAGGCCGAAGAGGGCATACAGCTGCAGTGATGGCTGTGGCCCGAGCAGGTAGCCGGCGACCACGGCCAGCGCATAGCCGAACAGCATCTCGTGGCCATGCCCGAGCCCGGTCGCCAGGCCGGGCAGCCAGCCTGGCTGCGTCAGCATGATCTGCAGCGACGCCGGCAGCGTGATGGCGGCATAGAGCGCAGCGGCCGGAAAGAACAGGGCATGGGCCTGGCGCTTGCGGCTTGCCTGCGGGGTGATGGACATGGACCTCGCACTCCGATGGTCGACGGCCGCTCCACCAAATCCAAAGATGGAGCGGTTTTGGCATTGCACTCGCCGTGTGTGGCCGGACCCGCCGGTCCGCTGCGGGATCCAAGAGCGGGAAACCGGGGCGGCGAAGCCGCCCGGGATGGCCTCAGCCCGCGAAGTAGGTCTGGGTGCCGTGCGCTTCGATCGCTTCCGACAGCCTGCTCAGGGCATGCACGTAAGCGGCGGTGCGCAAAGGAATTTGCTTGGTCTGGGCAATGCTCCAGACGCGCCGGCCTTCTTTTTCCATGATGGCCTTGAGCCGGCTGTGTACTTCTTCCAGGGTCCAGTAATAGCCCTGACGGTTCTGGACCCATTCGAAATAGGAAACCGTTACGCCGCCGGCATTGGCGAGGATGTCCGGCAGTACCGGGATGCCCCGCTGCTGCAGGATGCGGTCGGCTTCTGCCGTGACCGGGCCGTTCGCCAGTTCGAGCACGACCTTGGCGCGGATCTTGTCGGCGTTGCCGGCATGAATCTGATCTTCCAGCGCGGACGGCACCAGCAGTTCGCATTCCAGTGCCAGCAGCTCTTCCTGGCTGATGGTGTTGACGCCGTGACTGTCGGCCAGGCCGGTCACGCTGCCGGTCTTGCGCTTGGCCTGCAGGGCTGCGGCCGGGTCGAGCCCCTCCGGGTTGTAGATAGCGCCGCGGGAATCGGAAATGCCGACGATCTGCCAGCCCGCTTCGTGCAGGAAGTGCGCCATGTAGGAGCCGGCGTTGCCATAGCCCTGGATGACGGCGCGCCGGCTGCCGTTCTTGAGGCCGAGCTCTTCTTCCAGGTGGTTCAGGACATAGAAGCCGCCGCGGGCAGTGGCATCCTCGCGGCCGAGCGATCCGCCCAGCGGGATCGGCTTGCCGGTAATCACGGCCGGGCAGGGGTGGCCGACCAGCGAGCTGTACTCATCGGCCATCCAGCCCATGATCATGGCATTGGTGTAGACATCCGGGGCGGGGATGTCCCGATCGGGGCCGATGAGGCTGGCGAAAGCGTGCACGTAAGCGCGGGAGAGGCGTTCCAGCTCGCCCTTGGAGAGCTGATGCGGATCGACCTGGATGGCGCCCTTGCCGCCGCCGAAGGGGAGGCCGGTGACGGCGCATTTGAAGGTCATCCAGAATGCCAGGGTGACGACTTCTTCGGCGTTGGCTTCGGGGTGGTAGCGGATGCCGCCTTTGGTCGGGCCGCGGGTATCGTCGTAGCGGCAGCGCCAGGCGAGGAAAGAGCGACGGGAGCCGTCGTCCATGCGGATCATCAGGCGGGTCGTCAGCAGCTCCTTCGGATACCGGAGTTTTTCCAGCACCTCCGGGTGCACCGAGGTGTGTCGGGCGGCATCCTCCAGGTGGCTTAGCGCCCCTTTCAACATGTCTTGCATGGTTGCCTCTATCAATTGTGGGTTATCTGGTCGGCACTGGTATCGTTGCCTGAAGGGGGCGAAACAATAGCGGCCGAGTCAAAACTGATGCAAACCTTTCTCTGCGGATCGGTCTTGCAGGGTGTGTCGCTTGGCGCTTGCACAGCTGCCGCGACATGGAATGCATGAGAGGGAAACCGTGCAGGTCATCGCGAACGGCGCATTATAAACGTAGCAGGTTCGGCGGATAAAATTTTTTTGCGCCGCCGCCCGTCGAGAGCGAGCAACCGCGCGGCGCGTCAGCCATCCCCCTATATTGGATTGGGTGGTAAACGGCCGCTGCCAGGGAGGTGCGATGTGGCGATCAAGATCGACAGCCGGATCGTCGGCTGCGAAGTCATCCGCCCGGACCAGAAGGACCCGGCCGCCGGCCGGGTCCAGCAGCTCGACGAGCTTCTACAGCGCCCCGAGGCGCTGGAGGGCGCGACCTACAAGATCAAGACGCCGCTCTCGGAGCACGCGCTGTACGTGACCATCAACGACATCGTGCTCAACCCGGGCACCGAGCACGAGCCGCGGCGGCCGTTCGAGATCTTCATCAACTCCAAGAACATGGACCACTTCCAGTGGATCGTGGCGCTGACCCGGATCATCTCGGCGGTGTTCCGCAAG
>JAJUFY010000065.1 GCA_029263635.1 Ectothiorhodospiraceae bacterium
CTGGCCCAGCTGCAGCAGGCGGCCGAAGGCGCCATCGAACGCTTCGCCGCCGCACTGCGCGCCCTGGACAGTCCCCCGAGCCTGCGGCAGCTGTACCAGCTCTGGCTGACGGCTGCCGAATCCGCCTACGAGGAAGTCCTGGCGAGCGAGGAATTCGCCCAGGCGACGGGCCGGCTCACCAATGCCTGGAGCGAGCTGCTGCTGATCCTGCAGGAAGACCTGGACGGCATGCTGCGGTCCACCGGGCTGCCGACCCGCCGCGAGCTGACCGAAACCCAGGCTCAGATCCACGAACTGCGCCGGGAACAGCGCCGCCGCGAGCGGGAACTGCGGGCCGATCTGGATGCGCTGCGCGCGCGGCTGGATGCCGCGGAGCTGCAGCCGTCGCCGCCTAAAGCCCCGGCGCGCCGGGCAGCGCCACGCAAGCGAGCGCCGGGCGATGTTTGACACGGCACGGCTGGCGGATGAACTGGATCAGATGCGGGCGCGGCTCCGGCAGCTGAGCGCAGCCGCCCGCGAGCTGAAGCTGCCGAGCGGCCCGGCGACGCCGCACGAAGAGCTCTGGCGCTCCGGCACTGCCCGCCTCTACCGCTACCCGGCACCGGACGGCAGCGAGGGGCCGCCGCTGCTGGTGGTCTATTCGCTGGTCAACCGCCCGGACATCCTCGACTTCACGCCGCAGCGCTCCGTGCTCGCCAGCCTGCGCGAGACCGGCAGCAGCGTCTACCTGCTGGACTGGGGGCGACCCGCCTCGGGCGACCGCCATCTCGCCCTCGAGGATTATATCGACGGCCTGCTCTACGATGCCGTCGCCCACATCCGCCACCGGCACGGCGGCGCTCCGGTCGCGCTGCTCGGCGTCTGCCAGGGCGGCACGCTGAGCCTGTGCTACGCCGCGCTCTATCCGGAGCATGTCCGCGGGCTGATCACCCTGGTCACGCCGGTGGACTTTCATGCCGGCAACGCCAGCCTGTACCACCTGTCCAAGTACGTCGACTTCGACCGCTTCGTCGATGCCTATGGCCTGGTCCCGGCCAATCTGCTGAATGTCGCCTACGTCGGCCTCAAGCCGTTCCGCATCCTCTCCCAGCGCTATGTGGACATGCTCGATATCGCCGAAGATCCGACCGCGCTGGCCGACTTCATGCGCATGGAGCAGTGGATGTACGACAGCCCCGACCAGGCCGGCGAGGCATTCCGCCAGTTCGCCAAGCGGTTCTACCAGGACAACGACCTGGTCCACGACCGGCTCTCGCTCGCCGGCCGGCCGGTGCGGCTTAGCCGCCTCAGCATGCCGGTGCTCAACATCTACGCTCGCGATGACCATCTGGTCCCGCAGGCCTCGGCGCTGGCGCTGGGCGAGCATGTCCCGGCCGACCGCTACCGGAGCATCGAATTTCGCGGCGGCCATCTGGCCGTGTTCGTGACACGCCGCGCCCATACCCAGCTCTATCCGGCTGTCGGTGACTGGCTGCGGTCGCTGCCGGCGGCTTCCGCCTAGCCCCCGGCCATTCTCTCTGCGCCCGAAGGCAGCCTCTCCCAGCAATTTCCGGCATTAAGGCATTGGATAAAAGCGGGCTGCGGTAACGGCATTTTGGGCGGCCGCGCCCTGCTGCAGCGCAGCATAAAAACTTCTTGCAAATCAGCTGATAGACGGTAAAGTCGCTACATGGGCCGATGGCCATGCGTATCCCCAAACGGGGTCAGGAGAGGCGACGCCCCGTCTAATGGCGACGCCAGGAGGAGTGAGACGGCTCGCAGAAGCCGCAATACATGAAGCGCTCCCGCTCTTCGAGGGCGACAATAATTAATAACAGGCAATAATAAGAAGAGCGCGGACCTGCCAGGGAGTAAACAATACGTTACTCCCTTTTTTTGCCTGCCGGATGCTGCTCTGCAGCATCGCTGCAGAGCGCATTCCCTCAGTCCATTAGAAGCTGCAGAACTGCGCCCCGTTGACCGGAATCATGGCGCCGTTGATGAAGTCGGCGTCATCGGCAACCAGGAACACCACCACCCGGGCGATATCGTGCGGCTGCCCCATACGACCGCCCGGCAGGCTGTTGACGATGCCCTGACGCACGTCCTCCGGGATCGCCGCCGTCATCTCAGTCTCGATGTAGCCGGGGGCGATCGAGTTGGCGGTGATGTTCTTGCGCGCGCCTTCCTTCGCCAGCGCCATGGTGAAGCCATGGATGCCGGCCTTGGCGGTGGAGTAGTTGGTCTGGCCGAACTGGCCGGTCTGGCCGTTGATCGAGGAGATGTTGACGATGCGCCCGAAGCCGCGCTCGCGCATGCCCTCGATGAACTGCCGGGTAACGTTGAAAGCGCCGGTGAGGTTAATGCCGATCACCGCGTCCCAGTTGCTCTTGTCCATCTTGTGGAGGAAGCCGTCACGGGTAATGCCGGCGCAGTTGACCAGGACGTCGACCGGGCCGTACTCGGCTTCGACCTGCTTGGCCATGGCCTGGCAGGCATCGAAGTCAGCGACGTTGCACTGTACCCAGCCGATGTCGTAACCCTCGGCCTTGCGAGCCGCCTGCCATTCCTTGATCTTTTCCTTCTCGGGATCGACGCAGGTGGTCACCACCCGGTAGCCGGCCGCCGCCAGCTGCTTGCAGATCTCGGTACCGATGCCGCCGTTGCCGCCGGTTACCAATGCGACGCGATTCGCCATGCCGTTTCTCCTAGCCCATTTGATACACGGGCCAATTGTTCTAACAGGCCCAACCGGCCGCTAACGGAACGCGATCATAACGAAGCGATCAGGTTTCGTTAGCAGCGTATCGTGCAGTGCAGCACGAAAGGCCAGCATCATAGAAACGGCTTGCTTGAACTGTCAACGAACGGTGAGAGGTTCGGCAGAGCAGGCCTGGCGGGGTCAGCGGGATCGCTGCCGGGCCTTTTCGCCCGTCGCCGCGGAAGAACGCGCGGACTTGCGCTTGGGTTTGCTGAAATCGGTGCCGATACCGGTCATGGCCTGCCACATGGCCAGGTTGCGCTCGGCGATCTGCGCCAGCATGCTCATCGGCGTGCCTTCCATCAGCGTGCGGGCCTGCTCGCGGAACAGCCGCTGCTGCTCGGCCCACAGCTGCATGCTCTTCTCCAGGTAGCTGGTCAGCATGTTCTGTTCGCTGCCACCATAGGAGCGGATGACCTGCGCCAGGAGGTCGGCGCTGAAAATCGGCTCGCCTCCTTCCTCTTCTTCTGCGATGATCTGCAGCAGAACAGTCCGGGTCAGGTCGGCCTTGGTTTTGGCATCGACGACTTCGAACTCGACGCCATCCAGTACCAGGTTCTTGACGTCTGCAAGCGTGATGTAGCTGCTGATCGCAGTATCGTAGAGACGGCGATTGGGATACTTCTTGATCGTGCGGACGTCTTTCATGGTTACGTGTCCCATCCGCAGCATGGCGGATCAATACCGGCCTCGGCTCGAAGATGCGGATCGCCGCCATGACGCGACGCAACATCACAACAATCAAAGATAGACAGCGCTTCGAGAGGCTGTCAAGCATTTCACTTCACTGCAACATGCAGTTTTGTGCATTGTTGCCATTCCATGACCGCCGCACTGCCAGCCCGGAAACGCCATGAGTTACGACCTGACCGCAACGCTGCGCGCGCTACCGCCGTTACCGGTCCTCGCGCAAGAAATCCTGATGACCGTCATCGACGACTATGCCGACCTTGCCACGCTGACCGCCAAGATCAGCCGGGAACCGAGCATTGCCGGACGCGTGGTCGGCATCGCCAACTCGGCGCTGTTCACGGGGATGAGGCCGGTGCTGTCGATCGAAGGCGCCGTCGTGCGTCTGGGCCTGCAGCGGGTGCGCATGCTGGCGATGTCGGCGCTGCTCGCCGAGCAGTTCGACCCCCGCCGTTGCCCGCCCTTCAAGCCGGCGCGGTACTGGTACCATGCCATCAGCACCGCCAACTGCGCGTCCCGCCTCGCGCGGTTCGATCCCGAGCTGGATCCGGACATCGCCTACCTCGCCGGACTGCTGCACAACATCGGCGTGCTGCTGCTTGCCAACGTGGCCCCGCAGCCGCTGGCCGAGGCGCTTGCCGAGCGTGAGAAAGCGCCGGAGCGGCCGCTGGCCGAGCTGCTGCGCGAACGCCTGAATACCGACCACCGCGAGGCGGGGCGGCAGCTGCTGGCCAGCTGGGGCTTGCCGGACCAGATCGCTGCCACAGCCGGCGCCGGCGAGGGCGCTTCCACCGAACCGCAGCAGCGGCTGCACCGGATCGTGCAGTTCTGCGCCCAGTGGACGGCGACCGACTACGCCGAGCTGCCCGACCACGACTGGTCGCTGCTGCCCCCGAAGCAGCTCGAGGCACTCGCCGAACGCGGCCACGCCGAGCGCGAGCAGCTGCAGGCAGTCGCCCGCCTGCTGGCAGCTCGGGACTAGACAGGCCGATCGGGCTCGCGGCGCACCGGTTAGCCGGGCGCCGCCCTGTAACAGGCATCTCCCGCACGCGCCGCCCGTCAGGCCTGCATCAAACGGACCAGCTCCAGGAACGGCCGCGCCTTGTGCAGGGTTTCCTCGAACTCGGCGTCGGCCTCGGAATCGGCAACCAGGCCGCCTCCCGCCCAATAGCTGATCTCGCCTGCCTGGCAGACCGCGGTACGGATGGCGATATTGGTATCCATGCGGCCGTCGTCGCTCAGATAGCCGATCGCGCCGCAGTACACGCCGCGGCGCGCAGGCTCCAGCTCGTCGATGATCTCCATCGCCCGCCGCTTGGGGGCGCCGGTGATGGAGCCGCCGGGCAGACAGGCGGCCAGCAAATCGACCGCGGTCACGCCCTCGCGCAGCCGGCCGGTCACCGTGCTGACCAGGTGGTGCACGCTGGCATGGCTTTCCAACTCGAACAGCCCGCTGACCTCGATGCTGCCCGGCCGGCAGACCCTGCCCAGGTCGTTGCGCATCAGGTCGACGATCATCACGTTTTCGGCGCGGTCCTTGTCGCTGTCGCGCAACGCCGCGGCCTCGGCGGCATCCGCCACCGGATCGGCGCGGCGCGGCCGGGTCCCCTTGATCGGCCGGGTCTCGACCCGACCCTGCTCCAGCAGCAGAAAACGTTCCGGCGAGATGCTGAGGATTTCGGCGAAGGGCAGCGACAGGTAGGCGCCGAACGGCGCCGGGCTGAGCGCTCGCAGCTGGCAATAGGCCCGCCACGGATCGCCCCGGTAGCCGGCCCGGAACCGCCTTGCCAGGTTGACCTGATAGCAATCGCCCCGCTGCAGGTAATCCTGCACCCGGGCGAAGGCGGTCCGGTAAGCGTCCAGCTCCGGCGCCATCGCCAGACTGCCGGCCTCGATGCCGAACCCGCCCGCCGGCGGCGGTTCGGATTGCAGCCGCGTCATCAGCATCGGCAATACAGAGCGGGCCGCGCGGCGGCCCACCCACCAGCTGCGCTGTTCGGCGTGGTCGCTGACCACCGCCCAGTCGTATATCCCGACCGCCATCTCCGGCAGCGGCAACGGCCGTACCCGCACGGCCAGATCCGCCAGCCCGAGGTCATAGCCGAAGTAGCCGGCGGCGCCTCCGCAGAACGGCAGCGCTCCTGCCGGCGGCACTTGCCGCTCCTGCAGCAGCTTGCGCAGCAATCGCAGCGGCTCCGTGGTGGTCTGCAGGACCCGGGCGCCGGCATCGCGCAGCACGGCGCTGCCGCCCTCGCTCACCAGGGTCAGCGAAGGCGAGGCCATGCACAGGTCGTAGCGCCCCTGGGTCGCTGCCGGCCGGCCGCTGTCGAGCAGGAGCGCCCACGGCAGGTCGCGCAGCCGTGCCAGGCAATCGGTGCCGGCAAGGAAAAATGGCAGAGGCTGAACGTCGATCACGGACGCGCGCCCCCTGGGTCAGCACGCATTGGAACAGTTATACTCGCGGCAAACCGGCATATTCCGCGTACATTATTATTTATAAGGTGTAACACCGGAGGAACAGATGGTCGAGCAAGCGAATCCCGCCACGATTTATGACTCACGACCGTGGAAAGACGAGTACGGTCCCGGTGTCTCGTCCGAAATGGTCGACCTGCCGTACAAGAACATGAGCGAGATGGTGCACCATGCCTGCGTAGAGTACGCCGGCAAGACGGCGTTTACCATCTGCCTCGATAACGGCATGTCGGCGAGCCTGAAATACCACGAGGTGGATGCGCTGTCCGACCAGTTCGCCGCCTACCTGCGGCACGAGCTCAAGCTCGACGCCGACGACCGCGTTGCGATCCAGCTGCCTAACTGCCTGAGCTATCCGGTGGCCGCCTTCGGCATCCTCAAGGCCGGCTGCGTGCTGGTGAACGTCAACCCGCTCTACACCGCGGCGGAGATGAACCACCAGCTCAAGGACAGCGGCGCCAAGGTGCTGGTGATCATCGACATGTTCGCCGACAAGCTGGCTCAGGCGCTGCAAGGCACCCAGGTCGAGAAAGTCCTGCTGGTCAGCATTGCCGAGTTCTTCCCGATCCTCAAGGGCGCGCTGATCAAGACCGTGCTCAAGCTCAAGAAGCAGATCCCGGAACCGACCCGGCCGGGCGAGAGCTTCGCCAATGCGCTGGCCATCGGCAAGCGCCTGGTCAGCGCCAACGGCACGGCCCGGATCGAGCGGACCCGGGACGACCTCGCCGTGCTGCAGTACACCGGCGGCACCACCGGCGTGGCCAAGGGCGCCATGCTCACCCACGGCAACATCCTGGCGAACCTGGCGCAGACCGTCACCATGACCGGCTCCGCGCTGCGCCCCGGCGAGGAAGTGGTGCTCACGCCGCTGCCGCTCTACCACATCTTCGCCTTCACCTTTAACCTGCTGACCTTCTTCCATGCGGGCGGCCACAACATCCTGATCCCGTCGCCGCGCCCGGTGTCCAACCTGCGCAAGGCCTTCGAGAAGTTCCAGATCACCCGCATGTCGGGCGTCAACATCCTGTTCGCCGGCCTGCTCAAGGAGGACTGGTTCCGCCAGAATCCGCCGCGGCACCTGGACCTCGCCGTCAGCGGCGGCACCGCCCTGCATGCGGCCACCGCCGAGGAATGGCAGAAGGTGGTCGGTGGCAAGATCATCGAGGGCTACGGCCTGTCGGAAACCAGCCCGGTGCTGTGCGTCAATCCCACCATGGGCGAGAACCGCATCGGCACGATCGGCATCCCGTATCCGAGCACCGAGATCCGCATCGTCGACGAGAACGACAACCCGGTCCCGCCGGGCGAGGCCGGTGAGCTGGTGGCCCGCGGGCCGCAGGTGTTCAAGGGCTACCTGAACCGCCCCGACGAGACCGAGAAGGCGCTGCGCGGCGGCTGGTTCCACACCGGCGACATCGCGACCATGGACGAGCGCGGCTATTTCCGCATCGTCGACCGCAAGAAGGACATGATCGACGTGTCCGGCTTCAACGTCTTCCCGAACGAGGTCGAGGACTGCATCGCCCGGATTCCCTCCATCACCGAGGTAGCGGTCATCGGCGTGCCGCAGCCGACCGGTGGCGAGCGGGTCCGGGCCTACGTGGTGTCCACCGATCCGAAGCTGACCGAGGAAGACGTCATCAAGCACTGCCGCGAGCTGCTCACCGCGTACAAGGTGCCCAAGGAAGTGATCTTCCGCCAGGAACTGCCGAAGACCCCGGTCGGCAAGATCCTGCGCAAGGACCTGCGCGAGGAAGCGCTGCAGGAAGTCGGGGCCGCCTGAAGCGGCTCCGGCTAGAACGCAAAGGCCCGGCAATTGCCGGGCCTTTTAGTTTCCGCTGGCGATCAAACCAGCAGCAGCTGCTGCACCGCAGCGATCTCCTCCCGGGCTTCGTCGAGGATGGAGCCACCCTCGGTCCGCAGGCGGTCCAGGCCGAGCCGGCCGTAGGCGGGCACGGCGGCCGGCCCCGGCCGCTTCCCCCGAGGGCCGAGCGCATAGAGCTTGGCGACCAGGACCAGGTCGGCATAGTCGCCCGGCCCGTCGTGCTCCCGGTACCATCGCTCGGCGGCCATCGGCACGGCCACCATGTCATCGGGAAAGCGCCAGCGACGCAGGATCAGGCCGCCCACCTGACCACGGTATTCGCGGATGGTCGCTTCCAGCAGCCCAGGGTCTTCCGCCAGCTCGGGATATTCGTGCGCATGCGCCAGCATTGGCACGATGCCGATGTCGTGCACAAGGCCTGCCAGCAGGGCGCGGTCCGGCGAGAAA
Source organism: Ectothiorhodospiraceae bacterium (assembly GCA_029263635.1). Taxonomy (GTDB): domain Bacteria; phylum Pseudomonadota; class Gammaproteobacteria; order Nitrococcales; family AK92; genus JAAYIK01. The sequence continues at coordinate 8,178 of JAJUFY010000065.1, forward strand.
TCCGGCAGCTTGCGAGCCAGCACCGCCGCGATAGCCGCCACCAGCGTGCTATGCATCCACTGCTCGACCATGCGCTTGTTGAGCAGCGGGTTCCGGCTCCGGAATACCTGCCGCATGGTGATGGCCGTGACCATCTCGCGGGTATGCCGCAGGCCGAGCCGGATGACCGCCGCATTGAGGTTGTCGACCTGACGGCTGCCGACGAACAGCAGGCCGTTGGCGGCTTTCATCACCTGTGCCGCCACCACCGGATCGGCCTGAATGATCTTTGCCACCTCGGCGGCATCGGTATCGGGCTGAGCGACCGCCTCGCGCACCCGCGCCGCCACCTCCGGCATGCTCGGCAGTTCCAGCCGCTCCGCCATCAGATCCTCGAACAGCCGGTAGAACAGGCGGCTGCCGGCTTCTTCCCGGCGATCGTCGTCGTCCTCCGCGTCCGCGTCATCGGCTTCGGACTGGCGGGCCCGCTCCAGCAGCGTGAGGATGCGGGCGCGAGGCAGGCGGAGCAGGCGGCTGTCGGTGCTGGCGACGGCGGTTGCCGCAAACGGCTGCTCCAGCCCCAGCGGCTGCTCGACCACGGCGGCGTTGCCCTTTCCGGTCAGGGTCAGCTCGGTACCGTCGCTGTCGGCGAGCACGATGGAGCCGGAAACCAGATAGCGCGTCCAATCGTCGCGACCGCCCTTGCGGAACAGCATCGTCCGCGCCGGCACATGCTCGAACTCGGCCTCGCGGGCGAGCGCCGCCAACGCTTCCCGGTCCAGCTCGCGCAGCGGGATCAGACGTTCGAGCAAAGAGACGGGAACGGTCGCCGGCTTTTTCATGGTTCTTGGATAGCCGTAGAAGAAGTATAGAAAAATACCATAGATACGAGCGGCCGACTAAGAGCCGGGCCGGCGCCGGCCGCTGCCTTCAGGGCCGGTTGCGGATCGGCAGTTCGATCTCCCGAGCCCGGATCTCCCGCACCAACAGCGGCGACCGCCCGGCCTCCGGGGCAATCCTGAGATGGAACATGGGCTGCAGAGCCTGATGGTCCTCGGGACGCATCACCAGCCGCCCTTTCGGCGCCAGGAAGCTCAGCCCTTCCATCGCCTCGATCAACGCTTCGGTGTCCGTGGAACCGGCCTTCTCGAGCGCAGCGACGATGAACAGCGCCTCGGCCATGCCCTGAGCGACATAGGCGCTGGGAGGGCTGTTGAAACGCCGCAGGTGTTCCACCACCAGCCAGTCGTTGACCGGATTGGCCGGGCTCAGATAGTGGTAGTCGACCGCGCCCTCGATGCCCTGCACCGGCTGGCGGAACCGCTCCTGCAACAGCAGGCCGCCGCCCAGCGTCAGCCGGATCCCATTGGCCTCGATCTGCCTGGAGAGCAGCCGCTTCAGGAACTGCCCATCGCCCGCCCAGATGGCGAAGA
>JAJUFY010000234.1 GCA_029263635.1 Ectothiorhodospiraceae bacterium
AGTAGGGTCACCATGGAGGTTCCGCCATAGCTGACCAGCGGCAGCGGTACGCCGACCACCGGCAGCAGGCCGGAAACCATGCCCATGTTCACGAACACGTACACAAAGAAAGTCAGGCTGATGCTGCCGGCCAGCAGGCGGCTGTAGGTGTCCTGGGCTTTGATGGCGATGTAGAGGCCGCGCAGGATCACGAAGGCATACAGCGCCATCAGCACCAGTACGCCGAGCAGTCCGAACTCCTCGCCGAATACCGCGAAGACGAAGTCGGTGTGCCGTTCGGGCAGGAACTCCAGATGCGACTGGGTGCCGCGCAGCCAGCCCTTGCCGAACAGGCCGCCGGAGCCGAGAGCGATGGTCGACTGGATGGTGTGGTAGCCGGCGCCGAGCGGATCGCGGGTAGGGTCGAGGAAGGTCAGCACCCGCTGCTTCTGGTAATCGTGCATGCCGAAGTGCCACAGGAGCAGCCCCAGCGGCACGATCGCCAGCACCGCACCGATGATCAGGTGCCAGCGCAGCCCGGCCAGGTAGAGCACGAAGAACCCTGCGGTGGCGACCAGGATGGCGGTGCCGAGGTCGGGCTGCTCCATGATCAGCGCGGTCGGCACCGCGATCAGCGCCAGCGAGATCAGCACCTGGGGCCAGCGCGGCGGCAGCGTGGAGTTGCTGAGGAAGTAGGCCACCATCATCGGCAGCGCCAGCTTCATGAGCTCCGACGGCTGGAAGCGGACGATGCCCAGATCCAGCCAGCGCTGCGCGCCTTTGCCGACATCGCCGGTCAGCATCACGATGATCAGCATGACCAGTCCCAGGGCATAGATCCAGGGGCTCCAGCGCCGTAGCCGGACGGGAGAGAGCTGGGCGATCACCAGCATGGCCACGAATGCGAGCGCCAGCCGCGCGACCTGCTTGCGGACCTCGCCGAAATCCTGATTGAAGGCGCTATAGAGAATGGCCAGTCCGATCACTGCCACTGCCAGCAGGCCGCCGAGCAGCGGCGCGTCCAGGTGCAGCACCCGCTTCATCCAGGTCTGTCGACGCAGGCCGCTGCTAAGTCTTTGGCTGTCGTTCAGCATCGGCGCGCTTAAGCTCCATGTAAGCGTCTATCACCTGGCGGGCGATGGGCGCGGCGACGCGGCTGCCGCTGCCGCCGTGCTCGACCACCACCGCCAGGGCGATTTCGGGGGCCTCGATCGGTGCGAAAGCGATGAACAGGGCATGATCATGCAGGTATCGCGCCAGCGTTTCAGCGTCGTACTTGGCATCCTGGGCAATGCCGACCACCTGCGAGGTGCCGGTCTTGCTCGCCATCTGGTATTCGAGTCCGCGGCCGATGCTGCGGGCGGTGCCGGTTCGGCTGTGCACGACCTGGCGCATGGCCTCGATCACGTCGTCCCAGTAGCGTTCGCTGCGTAGCGTGATCGGTTTGTGCGGCGGCTGCTTGAACAGGTTCGGCTGCCGCCCGCTGTTGCCGTCGCCGATGGCATGCAGCAGGTGCGGCTTGATGCGCCGGCCGCGATTGGCCAGGGTGGCGGTGGCTTCCGCCAGCTGCAGCGGCGTGGCCAGCATGAAGCCCTGGCCGATGCCGGTGATCACCGTTTCGCCGTGGAACCAGACCTGGTTCCGGTTGACCCGCTTCCACTCGCGCGACGGCATCAGCCCGCTCAGCTCGCCGGCCAGGTCGATGCCGGTCGGCTGGCCCAGCCCGAACTCGCCAAGGAAGCTGCTCATGAAGTCGATGCCGACCCGGTAGGCGATATCGTAGAAGTAGACGTCACAGGACTCGGCGATGGCTTTCGTCATGTCGACGGGGCCGTGGCCGCTGCGCTTCCAGTCGCGGTAACGGTGATCGATGCCGGGCAGCATGTAGAAGCCCGGGCAGTGGATTTCCTCGTTGGCGCGGACCGCGCCGTGCTCCAGTGCCGCCAGCGCCACCAGCGGCTTGATCGTGGAGCCGGGCGGATACTGGCCGCGCAGCGCCCGGTTGAACAGCGGCGTGTTCGGGTCCCGCTGCAAGGCCTGGTAGCTCTCGATGTCGATGCCGTTGACGAACAGATTGAGGTCGTAGGTCGGCTGGCTGACGAAGGCCAGCACCTCGCCGGTCGCGGGCGCGATGGCGACGATGGCGCCGGTGTATTCGCCCAGGGCGGCTTCGGCGATCTGCTGCAGGCGGATGTCGAGGCTTAAGTGGATGTCCTTGCCCGGTACCGGCGGCGTGCGCTCGAGGGTGCGGATGACGCGGCCGACGGCGTTGGTCTCCAGCTTTTCGTAGCCGACCGTGCCATGCAGCAGGTCCTCGTAGTACTGTTCGACCCCGAGCTTGCCGATATGCGTCGAGCCGCTGTAATTGGCGGCGCGGCCCTGTTCGGTCAGCCGCTGCAGTTCCTGGGCGTTGATCCGGCCGACATAGCCGATCGCATGAGCGGCGATACCACGGAGCGGGTAATGCCGGGTTGCCTGCGCCTGTACCTCGACGCCAGGGAAGCGGTGCCGATCCACGGCCAGCCGCGCCACCTCGTCCTCGCTGAGGCGGAGCTTGATCGGCACTTCCTCGAACCGGCGGCTGCGGCTCAGCGTTTCCCGGAAGCGGGTCAGGTCGGACTCGGACAGTTCGATGGTCTCGCCCAGCCGCCGCAGGGTGTCGTCGATGTCCTTGACCTCTTCCGGCGTCAGCACCAGCCGGAACGATGGCCGGTTCTCGGCCAGCACGACGCCGTTACGGTCGTAGATCAGGCCGCGCGGCGGCGCCAGCGCCACCAGCTTCACGCGGTTGTCGTTCGACAGCATGCTGTAGTGCTGATAACTGACCACCTGCAGGTGGAGCAGGCGGCCGATCAGCACCAGCAGCAGCAGGGCCATGCCCAGCCCGGCGACCAGCGCCCGCCGGAACAGCAGCCGCTGCTCGGCTTGTTGATCCTTGATCAGGTCGGACGTCCGCATCGCCGGCGTGCCTAGCGGACTTGGAAGCTACGCCGCAGCTCCCGCATGATTAAGAACACCAACGGCCACAGCAGGGCGCCAACCAGCGCGCCCAGCCAGTAATCCATTGCCGCCAGCGGGCGGCCGACGAAGCTGTTGGTCCAGAGCACGACCAGCCGGGTCAGCAACAGCAGCACCATGACGCTGAGGGCCTGCTGCCAGAGCGGGAAGACCCGCACCAGCTGGTGCAGCTTCAAGGAAAGATAGGCGAGCAGGGCATAGGCGAGCGCGTGCTGCCCCAGCAGGGCGCTCTGGACGGCATCCTGCATCAGCCCGACGAGCCAGCCGACGCCGACGCCGACCCGCTGCGGAATGGCGATGCACCAGTAGACGAGGACCAACGCCACCCAGTCCGGCCAGCCCTGCTGCAGCCAGGACGGCAACGGCAGGATGGTCAGCACGTAGGCCACCAGGAAGCTGGCGATGATGATCCCGCCGCCCTGATGCGCTGGCTGGCTCATGGCGCCTCCTCGGTGGCGACGGCATCGGGGCTGCGGCTGTTGGAGCGCACCAGCAGCACCTGCCGGCTGCGGTCCAGGGCGGCGGTAGGGGTTACGCTGATACGGGCGAAGGGATGCCCGGGCTCGACCACGACGCTTTCCACGCGGCCGACCGGGTAGCCGAACGGGAAGCGGCCGCCGAAGCCGGAAGTCACCAGCAGATCACCCGGTTCCACATCGGCGTTGTTCGGCACGTTGACCAGTTCCAGGCGGCTGAGATCGCCGGTGCCGTTGGCGATCGCCCGGATGCCGTTGCGGTTGACCTGTACCGGGATGGCGTGACTGGGATCGGTGATCAGCCGCACGGTGGCCGACACCGGCGTGACCTGGTCGACCTGGCCGACGACACCGTGCGCGTCCAGCACCGGCTGGCCGATATACACGCCGGTCCGGGTGCCTTTGTTGATCTGGACGAGGTGGACCGCCGGATCGAGGTTCACCTGCATCAGCTCGGCGATCAGCACCGACTCGGTGACCTCGTAGGAGGACATCAGCAGTTCGCGCAGGCTGATATTCTCCCGCTCCAGCGCATCGAGTCGCAGCAGGCGGGCTTCGTACAGCAGCTGCTGATTGCGCAGGCGGGTGTTTTCTTCC
>JAJUFY010000270.1 GCA_029263635.1 Ectothiorhodospiraceae bacterium
ATGCGGGACTGTGCCAGGGACGGTTCGACGAGCAGAACGGACAGATCTTGCAGGGAGAGTTTTGACGTCACAGCGGCGGGTAATTTGCGGTGTTGCTGTCTAGGATTCTGGCCCCTGCATCCGTCTGCCGCAAGCACCGCCCCGCCCGGCTCCCGCCGGCGGGTGGTTTTCTGCCGGCCCGGCCCTATCTGCCAAGGGAACCCGGCCTGGCAGGCAACGACCTGCCAGGCCGGCCTTTTCCATTCACGGCCAGGAGGCAGCATGAGCGACAACGTCTACAAACTGATCGAGCTTGCCGGTTCGTCGACCAAGAGCATCGACGACGCCATCCATTCCGCCATCAAGAAGGCATCGAAATCGCTGCACAACCTGCAGTGGTTCGAGGTGACCGAGACCCGCGGCTGGATCAAGGACGGCGATGTCGCCCATTTCCAGGTGAAGCTCAAGGTCGGCTTCAAGCTGGACGACTGACCGGGCCGCCGGTGGGCCTCCCTCTCTCCCGCAGGAGAGAGGGCAGGGTTTGCAGGAGGATGGAGAAGAATCGCGGCGAGGCCGCCACTCCTACAGTCGCCGGCGCGGCCAAATCGAAAAATCTGCCCAAATCGCCCGCCCCCTGCTCGACGGTTAGCCCCGATTCGGGCTACAACATGGCCCCATGGGGGATGGGGTTACCGATACTAACGATGCAGGCAGTCGCCCGGCCCGGCCGGGTACGGCGCTGGTGCTGTCCGGCGGCGGCGCCCGGGCGGCGTATCAGGTCGGCGTGCTCAAGGCCATCGTCGAGATGCTGCCGCGGCAGGCCGGCAACCCGGTCCCCATCATCTGCGGCACCTCGGCCGGCGCCATCAATGCCGCTGCCATGGCCTGCTATGCCAGCCGCTTCCGGCTCGGCGTGCACGGCCTGGAAATGGTCTGGCGCGGCTTCCGCTCGGAACAGGTGTACCGCACCGCCTTCCCCGGCCTGGTGGCGCGCGGCGCGCGCTGGCTGAGCGCGCTGTTCCTCGGCGGCCTGGGCGCCCGGCGGCCGGTCTCGCTGCTCGACAACGCCCCGCTGCAACAGCTGCTGGAGCGGCTGCTGCGCTTCGACCGCATCGAGCACGCCATCGCCCAGGGCGATCTGCATGCCGTCAGCGTCACCTGCTCGGGCTACAGCAGCGGCGAGTCGGTGAGCTTCTTCGAAGCGGCCCGCGACATCCGCAACTGGCGGCGCAGCCGCCGGCTGGGGCTGCGCACCCGGCTGAGCGTGCGGCACCTGCTGGCCTCGGCGGCAATCCCGGCCGTGTTCCCGGCGGTGCGGCTGGGGCATGAATACTTCGGCGACGGTTCGCTGCGCCAGCTCGCGCCGCTGAGCCCGGCCCTGCACCTGGGGGCGGAGCGGATCCTGGCGGTCGGCGTCAGCGGCGACGCCGAGCTCTACGAGCGCGCCCGCACCCCGGGCTATCCCTCGGTTGCCCAGGTGGCCGGCCATCTGCTCAACGCCGCCTTCCTGGACGGCCTGGAGATCGACCTGGAGCGGCTGGAGCGGGTCAACCGCACGGTGGCGCTGATCCCGCCGGAGCGGCGTGCCGAGGCCGGCCTGCGGCACATCGACGTCCTCAAGATCCTGCCCAGCGAGCCGCTGGACCAGATCGCCGTCCGCTACGCGCACGAACTGCCGCGCAGCATGCGCTTCTTCCTGCGCGGCAGCGGTGCCGCCGACTCGGCCGGCGCCACCGTGCTCAGCTACCTGCTGTTCGAGACCGGCTATTGCGGCGCGCTGATCGACCTGGGCTATCACGATGCCCTGCGCCAGCGCGAGGCGCTGATGCGCTTCCTGGGCCTGGAGGCCGGGCAGCCCGAGCCCGCGGTGCTCGCCGAAGCCTGAGCCGTCCGCCTGTGGGAGCGGCGTCCCCGCCGCGATGCCTTGCTTTTTCTCCGCTTCCGGAACCGGGAGTGGGGTCGGGGGCCTTCGCGGCCAGGGGCCGCTCCTACAGGCGTTGTCGCTGCCGTTTTCCGTAGGAGCGGTTGAACCCTCTCCTCTCTATCCGACCCGGGAAGAGCGAGGTCTCGCGACGAGGCCATCGGACCCCTCGAAGGGCCCTTGGCGGCCTCACCTGCCACCTCTGTTCAGCTGTCGCGCCTAAGCCATTCACGGCCCGATGGTTTGTCGCGCGGTTGAAAGGGGAAGTTGACGGATTCCATATATCGTGGGGTAACATGCGCAAGCACCCCAATATGTTGGGTGTCACACAGGATGTCGGTGCCCAGGGTGTGGGCATTCTGTGGATAAGATCAATAAGCCCTTATCGCTGCAGGACCGCGGCGAGGATTTAGGAGTAGGTTATGTCGAGTGCAGCCAAGGTGCACGCCCTTAGCAAGGCGGTCGCCGATATTCCCCTCCAGCCGGCGTCCATCGATATCTGGGACAAGAAGTATCGATTGAAGGCCAAGGATGGGCGGGTCATCGACGAGACCATCGACGACACCTACAGGCGCGTCGCCTACGCGCTGGCCGAGGTCGAGCCGGAAGACAAGCGCGCCGAGTGGGCCGAGAAGTTCCTGTACGCGCTGCGCCGCGGCGCCATCCCGGCCGGCCGCATCACCTCCAACGCCGGGGCCTGGGAGCACAAGCCGGCCACCAGCACCATCAACTGCACCGTCTCCGGCACCATCGGCGACTCGATGAACGACATCCTCGAGAAGGTGCACGAGGCGGGCCTGACGCTGAAGGCCGGCTGCGGCATCGGCTACGAATTCTCCACGCTGCGGCCGCGCGGCGCCTACGTCTCCGGCGCCGGCGCCTACACCAGCGGGCCGCTGTAGTTCATGGACATCTACGACAAGATGTGCTTCACGGTGTCGTCGGCCGGCGGCCGCCGCGGCGCGCAGATGGCCACCTTCGACGTCGGTCACCCGGACGTCATCGACTTCATCCGCGCCAAGCGCGAGGACGGCCGGCTGCGCCAGTTCAACCTCAGCCTGCTGATCACCGACGAGTTCATGCAGGCGGTGGATGCCGATGCCGACTGGCCGCTCGCCTTCCCGATGACGCAGAAGGAGATCGAGGAAGACAAGATCGACCTCAACGACAGCTCCAAGGTGATCTGGCGCGAGTGGCCGCAGCACGAGGGCTACCATGTCAACGCCGAGGGCCTGGTGGCCTGCCGCATCTACAAGACCATCAAGGCGCGGCGGCTGTGGGACCTCATCATGTCCTCCACCTACGACTACGCGGAGCCGGGCTTCATCCTCATCGACCGCTTCAATGAGATGAACAACAACTGGTTCTGCGAGAACATCCGCGCCACCAACCCCTGCGTGACGGCCGACACCTGGGTGCAGACCGCCGACGGCCCGCGCCAGGTGGGCGAGCTGATCGGCACGCCGTTCCTGGCCCGGGTCGACGGCGTCCACCACGCCTCCGGTCCGGAAGGCTTTTTCCGCACCGCCACCAAAGCGGTAGTGCGGCTGCAGACCGCCGAGGGCTACGCCC
>JAJUFY010000478.1 GCA_029263635.1 Ectothiorhodospiraceae bacterium
GGGGCGTCGGGGCGCTCTTCCAGGCTCTTTCCGTCCTTGGTGAGCCCGAGCGGGGCGCTGCACGAGGGGCAGGACATCGGCGGCGTCGGGATCGCCGGACGCTGCTTGATCGTCCACACGCGGTATTCGACCTGCAGGCGGTCGACCACGGTGTCGGCTTCCTTCTCCTGCGCCTCCAGATCCCGGACAGAGCCGGCCTGCTCGCGCAGCTGCTCGACGTTGGCTTCTGCGACCGCCTGGCGGGCGATGGTGCGCTCCAGCGCAGCCTCTGCCTGCTCCACCAAGGCGGCGAGGGCGGTTTCGTCGGAGCTGACGTCAAGCCCTTCGGGCTTCCAGTCGGCGCCCTTCTTGCTGCCGTACTTCTCGCCGGTCACCTGGCGCCACTGGCCTTCCAGCTCGGTGCCGTGCTTCTTGCTCTTCTCCCAGACCGCATCCCAGCCGTCTTTCTGCAGAGCGTCCCAGCACTTTTCGGCGGCTGGCGTGCTGTAGCCGATATCGGCGAGCGCCTTGTGCAGGTCCTCGGCCGAGGGCTCGGCGTCGATGTAGCGGGCGAGCGCGGCGGCCCGGTCACGGCCGGACAAGTCGACGAGCGACTGCACGCCGACGGCAAAGAGGCTGGCGCGGGGCGGCGCCTCTCCATCCACGTCCACCTTGCACTTGGGCCAGCTGATAGAGACGCTGCCGCCGTCCTCCGCGATCTTCACGGAGGCTTCGTCGCTGCCCCGGTAGACCAGATCCGCCGCGCCCTTCTGGGTCGCACCCTGCTCGCGGAGCCGGGGCGGGATGGGGTCGGTCAGGAGCGCGCTCTGGACGCCCTGCAGGAGGCTCGTCTTGCCCTGTCCGTTCAGGCCGGCGACGAGGGCCAGCGGTGCGAGCGTCACGTCAGCGCGCTCGCAGCCGCGCAGATTGCGAAGAGTAATCTTCATAGATCAGCCCTCCGCGCCGAAGAGGGCGCCGTCGTCGGCATGGCCGGCGCCGTTGGCGGTGGCGGCTGCGTCGGTGTCGGCGGCCACGGTCTTCTCGTAGGCGGGCGCCACGACGAACTTGCCGTTCTTGTACTTGTGCACCCACTTCGACGGCACGACCTCGCCCGTCTCCTGGTCGATGATGCTGCCGTCGTTTGCCTTGACGTAGCGGGGCTCCTCAGCCGGCTCTTCCTCGCCCTCCTCGATCTCCGCGTCTTCGACGGGCTCCGGCTGCGGGGCCGCCTTGGTGCTCGGCGCGCCGGCCAGGTCATCCAGCTTGCTCGTAGCGCCCGCCGGCTTCTCGTCGGGCTTGCCGTCCATCGCGGAGGGGCGGTAAACGCCGTCGTCGCCCGCCTGCAGGCTGCCAAGGAAGTGGTCAGCCTCATCCTCGTCGTAGATCCCGGCGAACCCGAAGGCGATGCGTGCGCACTGGATCAGGGCCTTGTGGCGCAGGAAGCGCTTGGTGTGGCTCTGCCACGGCCCCTTCATCACATAGCTGCTGCCCTGCTTCTGGAAGGGCGGGCGATACACTTCGTCCAGATACTCCCGCGCAACGA
>JAJUFY010000405.1 GCA_029263635.1 Ectothiorhodospiraceae bacterium
ACCATCATGCTGTTCGCCGCCGATCCACTAGCGCGGTTCATTGACCGCAACCCGACCTTGGTCATGCTTGCGCTGGCATTCCTGGTGATGATCGGCCTTGTTCTGATCGCCGACGGTTTCGGCTTCCACGTTCCCAAAGGTTACATTTACGCGGCCATGGGCTTCTCGGTTGGCGTCGAGATGCTGAACATGATCAAGCGCAACCGGCGGCTCAAGCTCGCCAGTCAGGAGCCGACAGCATGAGCGATTTCCGCCAGGTCACGCCAACGTTCTGGGCCAGCCCACAAATCCGGCTCGACGACGTGCGTGAAGCACACGCTCGCGGTTTTGCGCTCATCGTGAACAATCGCCCGGAAGGCGAATCGGAAGACCAAGTGCCGGGGCCGACGATCGCTGCTGCCGCGGCAGAGCTTGGCCTCGACTACAGGGAGATCCCGGTGACGCACGCCGGGTTCAGCGAGGAACAGATCGGAGCCATGGCGGCTGCGCTCAGGGAAGCGGGTGGGCCGGTTCTGGCATACTGCCGTTCCGGAACGCGCTCCACTCTGCTCTGGGCACTAGCTCAAGCGGCCGAAGGCCGGGAGCCTGAAACCATAGCTGCCGAAGCGGCAGTCGCCGGATACGACGTGGCGCCCATTCGGCCATTGCTCGACACGCTGGCGGCACGACGCAGTTAAGCGCTGTCTTGATCGCTGAACGGACGGCACAGCTTTCTAACACCAAAAAAGAAGAAGGGCCGGGAGATTGCTCTCCCGGCCCTCTTGTTGTGCCGTAGCTGGTAGCGCTTACTGGCCCGAACCCGGACCGTAGGTGATTTCCACGCGGCGGTTCTGCAGCTCGCGCACGCCGTCGGCGGTCGGCACGCGAGGCATCGTCTCACCGAAGGCCTGGCTGCTGATCCGCGCGGCCGGGATGCCGCGGCCGGTCAGGTAGTTGCGGACCGAGGTGTTGCGGCGCTCGGCCAGACCCATGTTGTACTGAGCCGAACCCGACCGGTCGGTGTGGCCTGCCAGCATGATCGCGGCGGTGCCGCAGTTGCCGTAAGCGGTGACCGCGTTGTTGAGGATCGTCGCAGCTTCAGGCGTGATGTCCGACTTATCCCAGTCGAAGAACACGATGTACGGCCCCTGGTTGCACTGCGCGACCGGCGGAGGCGGCGGCGGAGGCGGCGGAGGAGGCGGCGGCGGAGGCGGCGGAGGCGGCGGAGGAGGCGGCGGAGGCGGCGGAGCAGCCTGGCCACCGAAGTTGGCGATGAAGGTCACCAGTGCCGAGTGAGAATCCAGCTCGAACGCATTGGCGCGGCCGATCGAATCCACCATCTCGAATTGCTTGGTGTTCAGGTAACGATACTTCAGGCCAATTTCCGCGTCCTCGGTCACCGGGATGCGCAGGGCCGCAATGGCCTGCCATGCCCAGTCATGGTCGCTGTCGGACAAATAACCCGGAGCCGCCGAACCGGCCCCCGTGGTGTAGTTCGCATTGGCCCAGGCATGTCCTGCACCGACGCCGGCCGAGAAGCCGATGCCGTCGTTGCCGCCGAAGTCGAGCAGCGCATTGGCCATAACGGTGACCACCTGCAACTCACCCGCGACCGGATCGAACGTGCCGGTCACCGGCGTACCGCTGAACTGCGGAATACCCGGAGCTACCGCAACGATCGATTTCGGATCGTTTTCTTTGTAGGCGACTTCGAGCTCGGTGCGGATCATGCCGAAGTCGTAACCAATGAACGCGCCGAGATCCCAGCCGGTCTCGTGTTCAATGACTGCGGCATCTCTGACACCAGCGATGGCCACATCGACTTCGTTGTCGATGACCATGCCAATGTCAGCACCGAAATAACCCTGGCCGTCCCTGGCCATTGCAGGCGCGGCGAGTGCCGTCGCTGCAACTGCCATACCCAGCGCGATCTTTCTCATATTGGATCCCCTTTGAACCTGCGCACCCACCTATTAATTCCAGCT
>JAJUFY010000403.1 GCA_029263635.1 Ectothiorhodospiraceae bacterium
CCCCCCCCCACGGCCCGGCAGCGCGCCTGCCCCTTCTCTGCAGGCGGAGAGGGTCAGGGAGGCGGCATTTTGCCAGCGAAGCAGCCGCCGGCGGGAGCAATCCCGCTAGCCCGGCGGCCAGCGCATCTGCCGACCACCCAGCACATGCAGGTGCAGGTGATGGACCTCCTGCCCGCCCTCGAGGCCGCAGTTGATCACCGTGCGATAGCCGCGCTCGGCGATGCCTTCCTGCGCCGCCACCCGCTGCGCGACCTGGTACAGCTCGCCGATCAGGTCGGCATGCTGGCTGCTGAGGTCGTTGAGGCTGGCAAGGTGCTGCTTGGGGATCACCAGCACATGGGTGGGCGCCTGCGGGTTGATGTCGCGGAAGGCCAGCACCCGATCGGTCTCGGCCAGCACGGTCGGCTTGATTTCGCCCTGCACCATCTTGCAGAACACGCAGTCGCTCATCCGCTCGTCCTCTTATTGGTAGCTGTGCCGCCCGGCAAAGGCGCGCGACAGGGTGCCGCGGTCGACGTATTCCAGCTCGCCGCCGAGCGGCACGCCGTGGGCAATGCGGGTGGCCTTGATGCCGTGGCTGCGGGCCATCTCGGCGATGTACTGGGCCGTCGCCTCGCCCTCGACGGTGGGATTGGTAGCCAGGATCAGCTCGCTCACCCCGCCGCTCGCCAGCCGGACCTCCAGCTCGTTGAGCCCGAGCTCGGCCGGGCCGATGCCGTCCAGCGGCGACAGCCGCCCCTTCAGCACGAAATACAGGCCGCTGAAATCGGTCGCCTGCTCCAGCGCATAGACATCGGCCGGGCTTTCAACCACGCACAGCACGCTACGGTCGCGCTTGGGGTTGGCGCAGATCTGGCAGACTTCCTGCTCGGTGAGCGTGCGGCAGTCCCGGCATTCGCCGATCCCCGCCATTGCCTCCTCCCGCGCCGCCGCCAGCCGGCGGCCGCCGGCGCGGTCGCGCTGCAGCAGCTGCAGCGCCATGCGTTGGGCGGATTTCGGCCCCACCCCCGGCAGCACCCGCAATGCGTCGATCAGCCGCTGCAGCAGCGGCGAATAGGCCATGGCGCCGATCCGCCTAGAACGGCATCTTCATGCCGGGCGGCAGCGGCAGGCCGGCCGTCATGGCCGACATCTTCTCCTGGCTCTGCCGTTCGACCTTGCGCACCGCGTCGTTGACGGCGGCAGCCACCAGGTCTTCGACCATTTCCTTGTCGTCCTTGAACAGTTCCGGATCGATGGTGACCCGGCGCAGCTCGTGGCGGCCGGTCATCACCACCGTCACCATGCCGCCGCCGGCCTCGCCGGTGACTTCCATGTTGGCGATCTCTTCCTGCGCCCGCTGCATCTCCGCCTGCAGCTTCTGCGCCTGCTTCATCAGGTTGCCCAAACCACCCTTCATGCTCATGTCCTCGTTGCGGCCGGCTAGCCGCGTCAATTGATGGGTTCGATGGAATTCGGCACCAGCTCCGCCCCGAAGGCCTTGCGCATAGCTGCCACATTGGGATCGCGCTCGATGGTTTCCACGGCCTGGCGCTGGCGCTCGGCGCGGTCCTGTTCGGCGCGCTGAGCCGGCGTCTCGTTCTGCGGCGCCGCCAGGACGATCTCGACCTTGAGCGGCTGTCCGAAATATTCGCTCAAGGCCTTTTCGATCCGTCGCACGATGGCGTCGCTGCGCATATGGCTGAAACTCGGGTCGAGCCGCAGCGTCACCCGTTCGCCGTCGTGGCCGCCCCAGTCGCAGTGCATGGCGAGCTGGCCGGCGACCCCGCCCAGCCGCAGCTGCCCGACCAGCTCGTTCCACTCGGGTGCCGCGTCGATGTCGGCAGCGACTGGCGGTGCCGAGGGAGCGGTCGGCGCCGGGCGTGTCGTCCTGGAACGGCGCGTAGCCGCGCGTCGGATCGCCGCCCGGCGGCTCGACGAGGATCACGTCGGCGCCGAGGTCGCCGAGGAGCTTTCCGGCGTAGGCGCCGCGCTC
>JAJUFY010000128.1 GCA_029263635.1 Ectothiorhodospiraceae bacterium
ACAGCACGCGGCGCTCCTCCGCCTGGAACGCCCGCCCCACCGGGCCCATGCGGATGTAGGCGCGGATGTTCGAGACGTCGCCCTCGCCGAAGCGCGCGTCGTTGAGGCGCTGCACGGTGTCGTAGACGTACAGGCCCTCCTGGGCCTTGGTCGTGGACTTGATGTGCCAGCGCTCGATCGGGAGCCCGAGGCCCTCGGCCACGTGCTGCGCCAGCAGCGTCTTGCCGGTGCCGGGCTCGCCCTTGATCAGCAGCGGCCGGTTCAGGGTGGCGGCGGCATTGACCGCCATCTTGAGGTCGTCGGTGGCGACGTAGCTGGAAGAGCCTTCGAAACGCATGTGTACTCTCGATCTGTAGGCGGATGCGGACGCCGTAGCTTAGGAAGCCGGGGCCGCGGCGTAAAGCTTGGTGAGGCTTGGATTGCTGCAGGGGCGCCTGTTCCGATCCGCTATCGCGAGCGACTCTTGCGCCGTCATGGCGAGTGGTAACCGTCGCTACCCTGCTGCACAGGATTGCTTTGTCGCTGCGCTCCTCGCAATGACGGAGCAAGGGGACGGCCGGTGGCCCTTGCATGTCATCGCGAGGCCGCGCAGCGGCCGTGGCGATCCCGAGACAGCGGAGCGCCGCAGGCAGGCATGCCGCACCTCGTGATTGCGCCGCCCCGCAGCGACGGGCGCGAGAGGTCGCCGTTTCCGTGGCGCGACAGCGAATTGCGTCAGCCGCCGTTCTCGCGCACCCGCGCCACCGCCTTCTCCCAGCCTCGCAGCAGCCGGTCGCGCTCCGGCTTGCCGAGCCGGGGCTGGAAGCGGCGGTCGAGCCGCCAGTGGCGGGTCAGGTCGTCGAGCGACTGGTACACGCCGGCCTGCAACCCGGCCAGGCTGGCGGCACCGAGGGCGGTGGTTTCGGTGACGCGCGGCCGGTCCACGGTGGTGCCGACGATGTCGGCCAGCTGCTGCAGCAGCCAGTCGTTGGCGCTCATGCCGCCGTCCACCCGCAACGTGGAAGGATTGGTCGCGCTGTCGCGGACCATGGCCGCTACCAGGTCGTGGGTCTGGTAGCAGACCGCCTCGAGCGCAGCGCGGACGATGTCGGCGATGCCGGTATCGCGGGTCAGGCCGAAGATGGCGCCACGGGCGTCCGGATCCCAGTACGGCGTGCCGAGTCCGGTGAAGGCCGGCACGAAATAGACGCCGCGGTTGGAGTCGAGGCCGGCCGCCAGCGGTTCCGTCTCGGCCGCCGAGCGGATGATCTTGAGCCCGTCGCGCAGCCACTGCACCGCCGCGCCGGCAACGAAGATGGAGCCTTCCAGGGCGTACACCGGCTGGCCGTTGCAGCGGTAGGCGACGGTGGTCAGCAGCCGGTTCCTGGAAGCGACCGGGGTGGTGCCGGTGTTGAGCAGGGCAAAGCAGCCGGTGCCGTAGGTGCTTTTCACCATGCCGGGCTGGAAGCAGGCCTGGCCGACCAGCGCTGCCTGCTGGTCGCCGGCGACTCCCAGGATCGGCAGCGGGCGGCCGAACCATTCCGGATCGGTCAGGCCGTAGTCGGCGGCGCTGTCCTTCACGTCCGGCAGCACGCTCGCCGGGATGTCGAACAGGGAGAGCAGGCTCTCGTCCCAGCGCTGCTGGTGGATGTTGAACAGCAGGGTGCGGGAGGCATTGGTGGCGTCGGTGGCATGCACCTTGCCCTTGGTGAGCCGCCACATCAGGAAGCTGTCGACCGTGCCGAAGGCAAGCTCGCCGCGGCCGGCGCGCTCTGCCGCGCCCGGCACGTTGCGCAGCATCCAGGCGAGCTTGGTGGCCGAGAAGTACGGGTCGAGGATCAGGCCGGTCTTGCGGGTGATGCCGGGCTCGTGCCCGCGCCCCTTGAGGTCGGCGCACATCTCGGCGGTACGCCGGTCCTGCCAGACGATGGCGTTGTGGACCGCCTTGCCGGTCGCCCGGTCCCACAGCAGCGTGGTCTCGCGCTGGTTGGTGATGCCGATGGCGACGACCTCCGCGCCCTTGCGCTCGGCTTCGGCCAGGGCATCGCGGCAGACCTTGAGGGTCGACGACCAGATCGCCTCAGGATCGTGCTCCACCCAGCCGCTGTCCGGGTAGATCTGGGGGAATTCCATCTGCGCCAGGGCGACGATGTCGCCGGTCTTGTCGAAGACGATGGCGCGGCTGCTGGTCGTGCCCTGGTCGATTGCCAGAATGTGCGGTTCGGCGGCCATTGCTCCCCCTGTCGTGATGCGCGCGGACACGGCCGGGCCTGGCCCGGCGGCACCTTTTCATCTTTGACCGGGGCCGGAAAATGTCAAGCGAGATGTTCATATGTGAACAGGAGCGCTATCTTTCCAGGCGAAACAACAACGACATTCCGGCGGAGGCCATGCAGGAACTGAACGATCGACAGAAAGAGATCCTGGATTTGGTGCGGAAGCAGGGTTTCGTCGCCATCGAGGCGCTGTCCCAGCACTTCGGCGTCACCACCCAGACCATCCGGCGGGATATCAACGCCCTGTGCAAGCAGCGCCTGCTGCGCCGCTACCACGGCGGCGCCGGGCTGCCGTCCAGTGTCGAGAACGTGGCCTACACGGCCCGGAAGGTGATGTATCTGGAAGAGAAGCGGCGCATCGCGCAGCTAGTGGCGGCGCAGCTCCCGGACCAGGCATCGCTGTTCATCACCCTCGGTACCACCGCGGAAGAAATCGCCAGGGCGTTGCACAAGCATGAGGGGCTGCGGGTGATCACCAACAACCTGCATGTCGCCACGCTCATGAGCGGCTACCCGGGTTGCGAGGTGATCCTGGCCGGCGGCGTGGTGCGCGGACGCGACCACGGCATTACCGGCGAGAGCACGGCCGCCTTCTTTCGGCAGTTCCGGGTCGACTACGCGCTGATCGGCATCTCCGGCATCGATGACGACGGCACGCTGCTGGATTTCGACTACCACGAGGTGCACGTGCTACAGGCTGCCATCGCCAACGCCCGGCAGGTGTGGCTGGCGGCCGACCACAGCAAGTTCGGCCGCCAGGCGCTGGTCCGGCTGGGGCCGCTGTCGATGGTCGATGCGCTGTTCACCGATCGCGAGCCGCCACCGCGGCTGGCGGCAGCGATTGCGGAGGCGGGGGCGCAGCTGCACATCGCAGAGCCTGTTCATCTCTGAGTCGTTGTCTGTCAGAAATGTTCAACTTGCCAAATAATTGCACCGAATCTATGTTGTAAGTCGAACATATCGGCTTGTGCGGTTGCCACCGGCAACAGGCCCGAGCAGACAGCCGGATCCAGGTGCAGGCGGTTGTGAGCGAAGAGATATATTACGATCTGCTGGTGGTTGGCGGCGGCGTCAACGGCGCCGGCATCGCGCGCGACGCGGCGGGCCGCGGCTACAAGGTGTTGCTTTGTGAACAGGACGACCTTGCCGCCCACACCTCTTCCGCCAGCACCAAGCTGATCCACGGCGGGCTGCGCTACCTGGAGCATTACGAGTTCTCGCTGGTCCGCAAGGCGCTGACCGAGCGCGAGGTCCTGCTCAGCAACGCCCCGCACATCATCTGGCCGCTCCGCTTCATCATGCCCCACCTGCCGACGCTGCGTCCGGCCTGGATGATCCGCCTCGGCCTGTTCCTCTACGACCATCTCGGCCGGCGCCGCCGGTTGCCGGGCTCGGAAAGCGTCGAATTGCGCCGGCATCCGGCCGGCGGACCGCTGAAGCCCGAGCTGACCAGGGGCTTTGCCTATTCCGACTGCTGGGTGCAGGACGCACGGCTGGTCGTGCTCAATGCCATGGATGCCGCCGAGCGCGGTGCCGAGATCCTGCCGCGTACCCGCTGCGTCGCCGCCGAGCGCGGCCCTGACGGCTGGCGGGTTACGCTGCGGCCGGCAGGCGGCGGTACGGAGCGGGTGGTGAGAGCGCGCTGCCTGGTGAATGCCGCCGGTCCCTGGGTAAAGAGCTTCCTGCAGCAGACCGCCGGCGTGGTCACCGACGTTCGGGTAAGGCTGGTCAAGGGCAGCCACATCGTCGTGCCCCGGCTGTTCGAGCACTCGTACTGCTACATCTTTCAGAATCCTGACCAGCGCATCGTCTTCGCCATTCCCTACGAACAGGATTACACCCTGATCGGCACCACCGACGTGGCTTTCGAAGGCGATCCGGCCGGCGCCGCCATCGATGCCGGGGAAGTGGACTATCTTTGCGAGGCGATCAACCGTTACTTCAACAGGTCCATCGCGCCGGGCGATGTGGTGTGGACGTACTCGGGCGTGCGGCCGCTGTACGACGAGCGCGGCGAGGAAAACGTGTCGGTCGTGACCCGCGACTATCTGTTGGAGCTCGACCGGGGGCAGGCGCCGGTGCTGTCGGTGTTCGGCGGCAAGCTCACCACCTACCGGAAGCTGGCCGAGGAGGCCATGCGCGAGATCGAAGCGGTGCTCGGCGGCCGCCGGCCGGCCTGGACCGCCGATGCGCCGCTGCCCGGCGGCGATATGCCGGATGCAGATGTCGACGGTTATCTGAAGAGCCTGCAGGAGCGGTACCCCTGGCTGCCGCCGGCACTGGTGTCGCGGCTGGTACGGCACTACGGCACCCGGGTCGAGCGCCTGCTGGACGGCGCCCGCAGCCTGGGCGACCTGGGCGAATGCTATGGCGCCGATCTCTATGAGCGCGAGGTGGCGTATCTGATCGCCCATGAGTGGGCGGCGAGCGCCGAGGACATTCTCTGGCGCCGTACTAAACTCGGACTGCGGCTGTCTCCTGCGCAGGTCGCCCGGCTGGAAGAGCGACTGGCGGCGCAGGGCACGGATGCGAGAAAAACACGAAGGAACTAGCGATGAGCCTGCAGCTGGAGGGAATCAGCAAGGTTGTCGGTAAGGAAACCTGGATCGACGATATCAGCCTGGAGCTGGCGCCGGGCAGCTTCAACGTGCTGCTGGGGCTCACCCTGGCCGGCAAGACCACGCTGATGCGGCTCATGGCCGGGCTGGACAGGCCGGACCGCGGCCGGATACTGCAGAACGGCCGCGACGTCACCGACGTGCCGGTACGCAAGCGCAACGTCGCCATGGTGTACCAGCAGTTCATCAACTACCCGTCGATGACGGTGTACGCCAACATCGCCTCGCCGCTGCGCATCGCCGGCCTGCCGAAGAAGGAAATCGACCGCCGCGTGCGCGAGGAGGCCGAGCGGCTGCACATCGCCCATCTGCTCGACCGCTTGCCCGGCGAGCTGTCCGGCGGCCAGCAGCAGCGCACCGCCATGGCGCGGGCCCTGGTGCGGGACGCCGACCTGCTGCTGCTCGACGAGCCGCTGGTCAACCTCGACTACAAGCTGCGCGAAGAGCTGCGCGCCGAGATGCGCGAGATCTTCGCCCGCCGCCGGTCAGTGGTGGTGTACGCCACCACCGATCCGACCGAGGCCCTCGCGCTCGGCGGCCGCACCGCGGTGCTGCAGGCCGGGCGGCTGATCCAGTACGGCCCGACCCTGGAGGTCTACCACCGGCCGGCCACCGAACACGTCGGCTATGTCTTCGGCGAGCCGCCCATGAATATCGTGCCGGGCCGGCTGGAAGGCGATATCCTGCTCGGCGGTACCACCCGCCTGCCGGCGCCGGCCCACTTCCGGCAGCTGCCGGCCGGCAGCTACCGCTTCGGCATCCGGCCCAATCATCTGTCG
Organism: Ectothiorhodospiraceae bacterium; assembly: GCA_029263635.1. Classification (GTDB taxonomy): domain Bacteria; phylum Pseudomonadota; class Gammaproteobacteria; order Nitrococcales; family AK92; genus JAAYIK01. The sequence continues at coordinate 5,653 of JAJUFY010000128.1, forward strand.
ATCACCCGGCGCAGCTCGGCCGAGCTGGCGGTACCTGCCGAGGTCGTGGTGCCGGAGGTCAACGGCTCGGAAACCTATATCCATGTCCGCCATCACGGCGTCGACTGGGTGATCGAGCAGACCGGCGTGCACCTGCTGCCGATCGGCAGCGAGATTGCCATGTATCTCGATCCCGAGCGGCTGTTCGCGTTCGACACCGACGGCCGCCTGGTGGCGGCGCCGACGCCGCTGCGCGCCGCGGTCAGGAGCGGAGGAGCCTGACGTGGCACGCATCCAGCTCGACCGGCTCGCCCACGCCTATGTCGCCAACCCCGGCAAGCCCGAGGACTACGCCCTGCGCCGGCTCGATCACGTCTGGGAGGATGGCGGCGCCTATGCGCTGCTGGGTCCCTCCGGCTGCGGCAAGACTACCTTGCTCAACATCATCTCCGGCCTGCTGCAGCCGTCGGAAGGGCGGGTGCTGTTCGACGGCCGGGACGTCACTGCGCTGCCGCCCCAGCAGCGCAACATCGCCCAGGTTTTCCAGTTCCCGGTGATCTACGACACCATGTCGGTGTACGACAACCTCGCCTTTCCGCTGCGCAACCGCAAGGTACCGGAAGCGACCGTGCGCCGGCGGGTCCAGGAAGTCGCCGAGATGCTGGAGCTGAGCGCCGTGCTGCACCGCCCGGGTCGCGGCCTGGGCGCCGAGGGCAAGCAGCTCATCTCGCTGGGCCGCGGCCTGGTCCGGGAAGACGTGGCGGCCATCCTGTTCGACGAGCCGCTGACCGTGATCGACCCGCATCTCAAGTGGCGGCTGCGCGGCAAGCTCAAGGAGATCCACGAGCGGCTCCGCCCCACCATGGTCTACGTCACCCACGACCAGACCGAGGCGCTGACGATGTCGGACCGGATCGCGGTG
>JAJUFY010000445.1 GCA_029263635.1 Ectothiorhodospiraceae bacterium
CGAGCGGGCGCTCGACGAGCGCCGCCGGGCGCTGCAGCGGCAGCGCGAGCAGGCGCTGCTGAATGCCGCCCGCACCCGCGCGCAGCTGTGCGCGGAGCTCGAACAGGCCGGCGAAACGGCCGACCGCGACGCCTTCATGGCGCGCTGGCAGGCGCTGGAGCCTGCTCCCGCGCCCCTGCAGGCCAAGCTGGACGCGCGCTGGCAGCGGGCGCTGGCCGCCGGCGACGGCAGCCGGCCGTTCACGCCGGACGAGCTTGCCGCCAACCTGGAAACGCGCTGGGATCTGTGCCTGTGGATGGAAATCCTGGCCGACATCGAGGCTCCGCCGGAAGACCGTGCCCGCCGCATGGACCTGCAGGTGCGGCGCCTGGCGGACGGCCTGGCGGCCGGCCATGCCCGCTCGCCGCAGGAGCAGGCCCGCACCGTTGTCGCCGACTGGCTGGCCACCGGTCCGGCCGCGCCGGCGGAACAGGCCGCCAGGCTGGAACAGCGCTTCGAGGCGGCGTGGGAGGCGCTGCAGCGGGGGAGTTAGTGGAATCGCGGCGAGGACGCCGCTCCTACAGCCGGTATTGCCCTGTAGGAGCGGCCCCTGGCCGCGAAGCTTGCGTCTCCCTGCCGCGAATTGCCTTTTCCTCTGTCGAAGCGACGGATCAGGGAGCAAAACGCCCGCCCGGTGGTCAGACTGCGTGCAGGACCGGCGCCCCGCCGCGATCGCATGACCCTTACGTCCACCCGCGGGAGAGGGCAGGGTGAAAACGCATCTCGCAGTCGCCGGCCGCACCCGGCGAAAACGCGCTATCCGCCGGCCTTCCGCCCGTATTTACCCTATGTGGCGTATCTCCCGCGACAGGCCCTCGGCTCTGGTATCATTGCGGCCTCCCTCACCCCCGGCAAACCTTCTATTTACACAAGCTTATGAGCAGCACGGCGCGCATCCGCGAGATCCCGTACAACTACACCTCGTTTTCCGACCGCGAAATCGTCATCCGCTTTCTCGGCGAGCAGGCGTGGGATGTCCTGAACCAGTTACGTAGCGAGCGCCGCACGGGTATCTCGGCGCACCTGCTGTTCGAGGTGCTGGGCGATCTGTGGGTGGTCAAGCGCAACCCCTACATCCAGGACGACCTGCTCAAGAGCGCCAAGCGCCGCGAGGCGCTGATCGCCGGGATGGACCAGCGCATCGACCAGATCATCCAGCGCGCCGACGGCAACACCCAGGCGCTGGCGCTGGCCGACCAGGCGCGGGCGGCGGTACGGGCCTTCGAGGCCTGGTTCCCGCAGGTCAGGGAGCGGCGCAAGCAGGCGCTCAAGCTCTTCAAGCGCTACACCCGCGAAGACAACATCCGCTTCGACGGCCTCAGCCGCATCTCGCACGTCACCGACGCCACCGACTGGCGCGTGGAAATCCCCTTCGTCGTGCTCACGCCCGACACCGAGGAGGAGATTGCCGCCCTGGTGCAGGCCTGCATCGAGCTGGGGCTCACCGTGATTCCGCGCGGCGGCGGCACCGGCTACACCGGCGGCGCCGTGCCGCTCACAGAAGACGCGGCCGTCATCAACACCGAGAAGCTCGAAGACCTCGAGCCGATCAAGCAGCGGCGGCTGCCCGGCGTGGACCACAGCGTGCCCACCGTGCGCGCCGGCGCCGGCGTGGTGACGCGGCGGGTGTCGGACCTGGCGGTGGCGAGC
>JAJUFY010000162.1 GCA_029263635.1 Ectothiorhodospiraceae bacterium
CAGCCGATTGTGCCGGACGCCCAGTATCAATACCTGGCGGAAATGGGGCCGCGGCTCGCGCCCGGGCCAGGCTCGGCGACCGTGCCAGGCCGGGCGCTGCTGGCGCTGGCGGAGGAGTCGCCGCAGCTGGAAGCCCATGCGCGCGAGCTGCGCGGCCTGCTGCGCGCCGCCCTGGCACCGCATCTCGGCGCGGAGCCGTTGAAGAGCCGCGAGCTCTACCGCCAGTTCGTTCGACGACAGTAACGGGTGAGGTGAATGCAAGCATTGAATTCCACGATTGCTCTGGGCGTCAACATCGACCATGTGGCGACCCTGCGCCAGGCCCGGGGCACCCGCTATCCGGATCCGGTCCATGCCGCTCTGCAGGCGGAAATGGCCGGCGCTGACCTGATCACCCTGCACCTGCGCGAGGACCGCCGCCACATCCAGGAGCGCGACGTCGAGCTGCTGCGGGCGCAGCTGCAGACCCGGATGAATCTGGAAATGGCGGTGACGGACGAAATGGTCGAGATCGCCTGCCGTTACCGCCCGCACGACTGCTGCCTGGTGCCGGAACGGCGCGAGGAGCTGACTACCGAGGGCGGCCTGGACGTCGCCGCGCAGCTGCCACGGGTCCGGGAGGTCTGTGCGCAGCTTGCCGAGGCCGGCATCCGGGTCTCGCTGTTCGTCGATCCCGAGCCGCACCAGCTGGATGCCGCGAAGGTCGCCGGGGCTCCCGTGGTGGAGCTGCACACCGGCCGTTACGCGGAGGCGGAAGGCGAGGCGGCCGCGGCCGAGCTGGAGCGCCTGCGGGCGGCCGCGGCCCACGCCCACGGCCTGGGACTGGTCGTCAATGCCGGCCATGGCCTGCACTATCACAATGTGCAGCCGATCGCGGCCATCCCGGAGCTGGCCGAGCTCAATATCGGCCACGCCATCATTGCCCGGGCCGTGTTCGCAGGCCTGCCCGAGGCGGTGCGGGAGATGAAGCGGCTGATGGTCGAGGCGCGCCGGTGACCATCGCCGGCATCGGCACCGACCTGGTCGAGATCGACCGGCTGGCCGCAGCGCTGGAACGCTTCGGCCAGCGGTTCGGCGAGCGCATCCTCGGCCGGGACGAGCTGATCGAATGGGAGCGGGGCAGACGTTCGCCGCGGTTCCTGGCCAAGCGCTTCGCCGCCAAGGAAGCGGCGGCCAAGGCGCTGGGCACCGGTTTCCGCAACGGCATCCGATTCGTCGACATCCAGGTCCGCCACGACGAGCTCGGCAAACCCGAGCTGGTCTTCCTGGCCGCTGCCGCGGCGCGCGCCGAAGCGTTGGGCGTGGTCCGCAGCGAACTCAGCATCAGCGACGAACGTAGCTACGCGGTCGCCTTCGTGGTGCTGGTCGGAACCGGCTGAATCCGGAAGCGCCGCCGCCAAGGCCTTGCCGAGAGCCCGGCAATGCGCCGATGTTCTTCGTTAGATATCGGCCGTTAGCTGTTGATGGCAAAAGATATCAGCGAAGACTTTCTCCTGCTTTCCTTGCCATCAGCGCATCGATTTCCTGCAGCACCGGCCGCACCTCGGGCACCGCAGCGCTGGTTCCGTCTCCGCTCAGCGCGGTTTCCAGGGCCGCGCAGGCCGCCTGCAATGCCGACAAGCGACAGACCGCAGCGGCGCCGCGCAGGGTATGCGCCCGCTCTTTCAGCTGGTCCCGGCGATTGGCGCGGATGGCGGCCTCGATGGCCCGGCGGTGTCCCGGCAGCTCGGCGAGCAGCATGCCGCGCAGATCCTGCTGGAGGCCGGCCTGCTCCGGCGGCGCTGGCGGGGCATTCGCATCCGACCCGAGATTGCGCAGGATGCGCAGCACCTGGTTTTCGGTAATTGGCTTGATCAGGCAGTCGTCCATCCCCGCCGACAGCAGCCGCTCGCGCTCGCCGGGCATGGCATTGGCGGTGAGGGCGACGATCATCGGCGTCTTGCGCTTGCCTTCCTGTGCCAGGATGGCGCGGGCGGCGGTCTCGCCGCTCATGGTCGGCATGTGGATGTCCATGAAGATCAGATCCAGATCGTGCCGCGCCGCAAGCTCGACCGCACGGCCGCCGTCCTCGGCTTCCAGCGCCCGGATGCCGTGATTGTTGAGGATGGCCGTCACCAGTTTCCGGTTGATCCGGTTGTCGTCGACGACCAGGACCTTCAGGCCGCTCGGCGGGGGAGCCGGCTTGGGCGCCGGACGCTGGAGCGAAGGGGCTGACGGGGCGGAGCCTCCACGGTCGCCCAGCAGCCGGCAGAGTTCCCGGTAGAGGGTTTGCCGCCGCACGGTTTTCGACAGGACGACGCTGGCGCGCTGCTCTTGCAGAGCGCGCAGCTCGTTACGGTCGACGGTACTGGCCAGTACCAGGATGGGCGGGATCTTGGCCGCTGCCAGCCGTGCCATCAGGTCATCGAAGTGCCGCGCATCGAGATCGGCGCGCGACAGCCCGACGATTGCGGCCTGCCAGTCGCCGCTGCCGGCCCTGGCGATGAAATCGGCCCGATCGGCGGCGTCCGTCACCTCGATGCCCCAGGCTTGCAGGGTGTGCCGGATCGCCAGGCGCGAGACCGGTTCTGCTTCGAACAGCAACATGCGACGGCCGGCAAGGGCGGCAGGCTGCGGTTCGGACTGCATGGCCTGATTGCTGCGCTGCTTGCCGCAGCGCAGCGTGAACCAGAAGGTGGCGCCTTGCCCCGGTTCGCTGTCAACGCCCATGTTGCCGCCCATCTGCTCGACCAGCTTGCGGGAGATGATCAGTCCCAGGCCGGCGCCGCCGAAACGGCGGGTAATGGAGCTGTCGGCCTGGCCGAACGGCTTGAACAGCTTTTCCTGGTCGGCCGGTGACAGGCCGATGCCGGTATCCGCCACGCTGATTCGCAGCACGGCGTCGTTCTCGCTTTCGTCCTCCAGCATGACGCGGATCACCACCCGGCCGGCCGGCGTGAACTTGATGGCGTTGTGCACCAGGTTGGTGATGATCTGGCGGATGCGGATCGGGTCGCCCAGCAGCTTGAGCGGCACGTCGGTGTAGATCAGGTGCACCAGCTCCAGGCGCTTGCCGTAGGCGGTGGGCGCCAGCAGCGACAGCACTTCCTCGACACAGTCGCGCAGGTCGAACGGGATGTGGTCGATGGCGAGCTTGCCGGCCTCGATCTTGGTGAAGTCGAGGATGTCGTTGACGATGGCCAGCAGGCTGGCGCTGGATTCCTTGACGGTGTTGACGTAATCCCGCTGTTCATCATCGAGCTGGGTGTGCGAGAGCAGGTCGGCGAAGCCGAGGATGCCGTTGATCGGGGTACGGATCTCATGGCTCATGTTGGCGAGGAATTCAGACTTGACCTTGCTCGCCTCCAGCGCGCGCTTGCGCGCCAGGTCCAGCTCGACGTTCTGTACCTCGACCGCTTCCAGGGTCTGGCGCAGTTCGGAGGTGATCCGCTCGACCTCGCGCTGCAGGTCCCGCTGGCCATGCAGTATGGCCTGGCTCATGGTGGTCAGCGCGGCAGCCAGCTCCGCCAGGTCGCCTGGGACAGGCTGGTGCAGGCGGGCATCCAGGTGCCCGCGCTCGTAGTCGCCGATCAGCTTGCGTAGCCGGCCGATGCCGGCACGGTAGCCGCCGGCCAGCCAGAGCGCCAGGGCCAGCCCGGCGAGCAGCGCGGCGCCGATCCCGAACAGCAGCGTCCGCATCGCAGCAAGCCAGGCATCGGCCACTGCCGCCGCGGACAGCGTGACGGTGATCCAGCCGAGCGGCCGGGCGTCGGCGGCTTGAATGGGGGCCGGTACGGCGATGCGGAAGGCGAGCGGGAAATCGGCGCCCGCCATCAGCCGGAACAGCCGGGTGCTCAGGGACGGCGCCGGCGGGCCCGGGCGGCCAAGACGCAGGGAGAGATCGCCGGTCGCTCGGGTCACGCTGACGGCGGCGATCTCCGGATCCGCCAGCAGTTCCTGCGCCAGCGATTCCAGCGCCGCGCGGTCGGTTCGGGCCAGCGCCTGGGCGGCTGAGTGGCGCAGGATCGGCGCAAGCGCAGCGGCCTTGGTCTCGCGCTGCCGCTCCAGCTGGCTCAGCCACTGCGGCTGCAGGTAAGCGGGCAGCAGCGCCAGCAGCAGTACGGCAGGCAGCAAGGCGACCAGCAGCAGCCGCCCGCGGAAGCTGAGCGTCATGGGCTGGCTCCGCCAGGCAGCGGCCAGCAGGAAGGCGTATGCGTGCAAGGTGCCGGCGGCATGCGGACTCCGGCTAGCCGAATCGACCGAACATGCCCGCATCATAGCGGATGCGCATCTGGCTGCTAAGCAGGCCGGTCACACGCGGAAGCCGGCCTGTACCTTCTTTCGGCCCGGGCTTTTCTTTAAACTCGGCGTATGCAATACCCAACCATCGAAGACTTCATCGGCAACACGCCGCTGGTCCGCCTGCAGCGGCTGGCCGGCGATACCTCCAACACCATCCTCCTGAAGCTGGAAGGCAACAACCCGGCCGGCTCGGTGAAGGATCGTCCGGCGCTGAGCATGATCCGCCACGCCGAAGCCCGCGGCGAGATCCGTCCCGGCGATACCCTGATCGAAGCGACCAGCGGTAACACCGGCATCGCCCTGGCGATGGCGGCGGCGATCCGCGGCTACCGGATGATCCTGATCATGCCGGAGAACATGACCGAAGAGCGGCGGGCGGCGATGCGCGCCTACGGCGCCGAGCTGATTCTGGTGCCGCAGAGTGGCGGCATGGAAGCGGCACGCGACCTGGCCGAGCGCATGGAGGCGGAGGGGAAGGGCAAGGTGCTCAACCAGTTCGCCAACCCCGACAATCCGCTGGCGCACTACGAAGCCACCGGCGCCGAGATCTGGCGCGATACCCGTGGTGCCGTCACCCATGTGGTGAGCTCCATGGGCACCACCGGCACCATCATGGGCCTGTCGCGCTATCTCAAGGAAAAGAATCCGGCCATCCAGATCGTCGGCGTGCAGCCGGCCGAAGGTGCCAGCATTCCCGGCATCCGGCGCTGGCCGCAGGCTTACCTGCCGAAGATCTACGACCCGGCCCGCGTCGATCGCATCATCGACGTCACCCAGGCCGATGCCGAGCACTACACCCGCGAGCTGGCGGCGCGGGAAGGCGTGTTCGCCGGCGTGTCGTCCGGCGGGGCACTGGCGGCTGCGCTGCAGCTGTCGCGCGAGGTGGAGAACGCCACCATCGTTTCGATCGTCTGCGATCGCGGCGACCGCTATCTCTCCAGCGGCGTTTTCCCGGCCTGAGCCCGGGGAGCCATGTTGCCGCACAACGTTTTCGTGTTCGATATCGAGACCGTGCCGGACGTCGAAGGCGGCCGGCGGCTGCTCGACCTGCATGACCTGTCGGATGCGGACGCCGGCCGGGCCATGCTGGCCTTGCGCCGCCAGCAGACCGGC
>JAJUFY010000259.1 GCA_029263635.1 Ectothiorhodospiraceae bacterium
AGCAGAAAGGCCTGCCCCGGGCACGCTGTGCCCTATGCGGTCATGGCGCCTCTGCCGACATTGCCCGGCTGGGCTGTACTGGATGGAGCATCCGCCACGATTCTGGCCTCAGCGCTTGAGAGGCGGCTGATTAGCCCTCTCGCTTCCAGCTCCAGGATTATCCGCTGCGCCGCCTCATCCGGGCTGCACTCGGTGGTATCGATCCGCAGCTCCGGATTCTCGGGCACCTCGTACGGATCGTCGATGCCGGTGAAGTTCTTGAGCAGCCCGGCGCGGGCCTTGGCGTACAGGCCCTTGCGGTCGCGCCGTTCGCACTCCTCCAGCGGGGTGGCGACATGCACCTCGATGAAGCTGCCGCCGGCTTCTTCCACCATCCTGCGCACCTGCTGGCGCGTCGCTGCATAGGGAGCGATCGGGCAGCAGATGGCGGCGCCGCCGTTGCGGGTGATCTCGCTGGCCACGAAACCGATGCGCAGGATATTCAGGTCCCGGTGCTCCTTGGAGAAGCCGAGCTCGCTGGAGAGGTGCTTGCGCACCAGATCGCCGTCGAGCAGCGTCACCTGGCGGCCGCCGATCTCAAGCAGCTTGACCATCAGCGCATTGGCGATGGTGGACTTGCCCGAGCCGGACAGCCCGGTAAAGAACACGGTAAAGCCCTGGCGGTGGCGGGGCGGGAAGGTCTTGCGCAGCTCCTCGACCACCTCGCGGTAGCCGAACCATTCCGGGATCTCGGCGCCTTCGCGCATGCGGCGGCGGAATTCGGTGCCGGAGATGTTGAGCACCTCGTCGCCCTCTTCCACCTCGTCCTCCGGCACGTACGCGTCCCTGTTGGCGACATAGACCATCTGCTGGAAGGGGATCACCTGGATGTCGATCTCCTCGCGATAGCGCTCCACCAGCCGCTGGGCATCGTAGGGGCCGTAGAAATCCTCGCCTGCGCTGTTCTTGCCGGGGCCGGCATGGTCGCGGCCGATGATGAAATGCGTGCAGCCGTAGTTCTTGCGGATGATGGCGTGCCACAGCGCCTCGCGCGGGCCGCCCATGCGCATGGCGAGCGGCAGCAGGCTCAGCGCCGCGGTCTGCGCCGGGTATTTCTGCAGCACGTGCTCGTAGCAGCGCACCCGGGAGTAATGGTCGACATCGCCGGGCTTGGTCATGCCCACCGAGGGGTTGATCAGCAGCTTGGCCTCGGCCTGGCGGGCGGCGCGGACGGTCAGCTCCACATGCGCGCGGTGCATGGGATTGCGGGTCTGGAAAGCAACCACCCGATGCCAGCCCTGCTGCCGGAACCACGCGCGCAGCTCGGCGGGAGTCTGCCGCAGGTGCTGGAAATCGTAGTGGGTGGGCGGGGTCAGGCCGGTAAGCCGGCCGCCGACATACACCGAGCCAGCGGTCTGGTGCAGGTAGGCGACGGCCGGGTGCGCCACGTCGTCGGCGCCGAATACCAGCTCCGCCTCGCGGTGCTTGTCCGGCACCCAGATGTCGGCCACATCCAGCACAGCGATGATCACGCCTTCCGGATCACGCAGGGCGATGCGCTGTCCGGGCACCAAGCTCGCGGCAAAGGCCTCGCTCACATCCAGCGTGATCGGCATCGGCCACAGCGTGCCGTCCGCCAGCCGCATCTCCTCGACCACCCGGTCATAGTCGGCCTGCCCCATGAAGCCTTCCAGCGGCGAGAAGCCGCCGTTGAGCAGCAGCTCGACGTCGCAAAGCTGCCGCTGGCTGAGATCCCAGCTCGGGTATTCGGCCGCCCGCCGCGTTTCGGCGCGCGCCTCTGATGCGGGCAGGTACAGCTCTTTCAGCGTGCCGCCGTGCGGCGGGATGAGTTCGGTCATGGTCGCCCCCGGTAGATGAGCCTGGCCGGCGCTCTGCTGGCCGCCGACAGGGGAAGAAACCACACCCCGGGCAGGCGAGAGAAATAATGGTTCGTACTGAGCTTATGGGGAGGCGGCAGATGGCGCCGAGACTCCTCCTGTAGGAGCGGCGTCCCCGCCGCGATCTTCAAAGCGCCCTCACTCCCAGCCCCTCCCCGGAGCCGCAAGTAAAGCCGTCGCGGCCATCCGCCGCATGACGCTGACGCTCACGCGCCCTACGGCGACTACATTTGTTGTAGGAGCGGCCGCCGGCCGCGAAGATTTGGCGTCACGGGGAGAGGTCCGCCACTGTGGCGTGCGCACGACCCCTCCGCTGCGAGGGGCTTTCCGAACCGGGCGCACCTAACCATCACCATCTGCAGCTACCAGCTGCTCCCGGCTCGGCCGGGAGGTCATGAAATTCTTGTTCGGGGCCAGGGGCCGCTCCTACAGAGGAGGCGGCAGAAAACCGGCAGGAGCGGCGTCCCCGCCGCGAAAGACCATCCGGGCACGCAAGAGTCGCGACGGGGACGTCGCTCCTACAAGGGCGGCCGCTGGCCGCGAATCTTCCACGAAGAAGGCGGCAAGTGCCGGTAGGAACGGTACGGCGGCCGCGAGCCTCCCAAGTATCGCGGCGAGGACGTCGCTCCTACAGCGAGAATGTTTGTGCGGCGCGGTCAGTCAACCGGCTGCTGTGCCGGTGCCGGCATGCGCTGGCCGCGGGCGAGCAGGAACCAGGCAAAGGCGGCCAGCGCGCCCATGACGAACACACCGGACACGCCGAAGCTGCCATACAGGCTGCCGCCCAGCACGCCGCCGAGGAAGGCGCCGAGGAACTGCAAGGTGGAGTACACGCCCAGGGCAGCGCCTTTCATGGCGGCCGGCGCCGCGCGGGAGACCAGCGACGGCAGGCTGGCTTCGAGGATGTTGAAGGCCGAGAAATAGGCCCACAGGCCGACGAGCACCACCACCCTGCTCTGCAGCCCGAAAGCCAGTACCAGCTCGATTGCCGCCAGCGCCAGCACCACCATCGGCAGCACCCGGTGCATCTGGCGGCGACGCTCGCCGTAAGCGATCACCGGCACCATGGCCGGCACGGAGAGCAGCAGCACAGGCAGATACACCTGCCAGTGGGCGTCGCGGGCGATGCCGAGATGGTCCTGCAGCACCACCGGCAGCACCACGAAGCCGGCAGTGAGGATCAGGTGCAGCGCGAAGATGCCGCCGTTCAGGCGCAGCAGCGCCGGATTGCGCAGCACGGCGCCAAAACCGGTTCGCGTGGCATCCACCTGGCCGACATCGCTGCCCGGCACCACGGTGAGCAGCAGCACCACTGCCAGCACCGCCAGCAGCGCGGTGATCCAGAACACGCCGCTCAGGCCGCCCCAGCCGGCCACCAGCGGCCCCAGGACCAGCGCCAGCATGAAGGCGCCACCGACGCTGATGCCGATGATCGCCATGATCTTGGTGCGCTGGCTGTCGCGGGTCAGGTCGGCGGCCAGCGCCATGACGGCCGCCGAGATGGCGCCGCTGCCCTGGATCACCCGCCCGAGGATGACGCCGTAGATGTGGGTAGAAAGCGCGGCGACCACGCTGCCCGCCACGAACAGCAGCAGCCCGGCGGCGATCACCGGCCGGCGGCCGAAGCGGTCGGAGGCGAGCCCGAACGGAATCTGCAGAATGGCCTGCGAGAGTCCATAGGCACCGATGGCAAGCCCGATCAGCGCCGGCGTGCTGCCGGCAAGCTGGTCAGCATAGACGCTAAACACCGGCAGGATGATGAACAGCCCGAGCATCCGCGAGCCGAAGATCGCGGCCAGCCCGATCG